>JBCCSG010000043.1:0-30738 GCA_039200565.1 Cyanobacteria bacterium P01_D01_bin.50
GCAATGGTTGGGCGTCGATGGACGGACACATCGGCGTGCCCCATCGCGGCGGCGAGCGTTAACGTGCGTGGTCCGAGGACTGAGCCTGCCTTGATCAGTCCGTCACCCCTGGAGAAGTCGAACCCACGTCGGCGAATATGACCGGCCTCGGGCACACCATCAGTGACTGTGACCCGATCGTCGTCGCGCGTCGTGTTTTCCTGAATGACGATGGCGTCCGCCCCCTCCGGCACAGGCGCGCCGGTGAAGATGCGGACGGCCTCGCCAGCGCCAACCGGTTTATGAAAACCGCGGCCGGCGGCAGCTTCGCCCATAATCGTCAAAGTGGCTGGGAGATCAGCGACGTCCGCGCGGCGCACCGCGTATCCGTCCATTGCGGATGCCGGAAACGGTGGCTGATCGTGGCCCGCAACCAGGTCCGTCGCCAGCACACGCCCATCGGCTTTGGTGATGGCGACCGTTTCTGTCCCCAGCGATGCAGCGTCCGGTGGTTTTGCAGCACCACTCAACTACGCTGATTATTGCTTGATCGTTACGGATAACGGCTTTGACGCATTATTCGCTGCTAACCGTATCGCCGCTTCTGTCAGAGAAAAAGCCCGCACTCATCCATTGCGACTGGCCGGTTTGATTGGCAACCGCACCTCAAAACGCGATTTAATTGAAAAATATGTTGAATCCGTGCCCATGCCAATTTTAGAAGTTTTACCTTTAATTGAAGATATCCGTGTTTCCCGAGTCAAAGGTAAGACTTTGTTTGAAATGGCAGAAACAGAACCCTCCTTAAACTTCGTTTGCGACTATTATCTCAGTATTGCCGATCAACTTTTAGCACAGCCCGAGGGAGTAGTTCCACAGGATGCTCAAGATCGAGAACTATTCTCATTGTTGTCAGATTTTTATCTAAATCCGAATAAACCACAGGTTCCTAATCCCGAAGAAGAACTAGACTTGATGATTGTATAAATCATTAGTTTATTTCTCAGGATGAGGAGATAAAATGGCTTTCTTTTATAGTTTCACGGATTCTTTGAAGCAAAAGTGGTTAGAATTCTACACCTCGAATCGGGACTGGATTAAATTACATATGGAAGTAGACTCGGTTTACACCCCCGACGGTGGTAAACGCCCGTCTTCATACCTCATCCTGGGAGTAGCAAACGCCCTGGAACCGAAGTTAGCACAATTAATGCTGCCATTTTCTAAGTTGAATGCAGATGCTGACACCTTGATTGAAGTACTCGATTTGCATTTCGATCCCGATACAGCCCTTGGACAACAACCCATTGTGCAGGTATCAGAGGAAACCGAGGCAGATGATTCGGGATTCTCTCTAAATGAAAATTCAGATGAATTCACTACTACAACTGACTCCTTAGAAGATTCTGGCGATGTAGAAAATGTTCCAGATATGGAGTTAAGTGATTCTGCTAGTGAAAATTTAGTAGCAGAAGAAAGTTGGGGTGAACAAGATTTATCTATAAGCGAAGAAAACGGATTAAATGAAATCCAAGAATCAGGCTTAGGAGATATTTCTCTAGGTGAAGAAGAATCTTCTTTTGAAGAATCCCAGCCAAGCCCAAAGGCAGAATCTGAAGACGACGCTTTTGGCGATATTTCCTTTGATGAGTTCAAAGATGGCAATAGCACCGGCTTTGGCGATGCGCTAAAAGATGTCTGGGGCGAAGAATCTACAAAAAAAGATAACGAAATTTTTTCAGGGGAAGATATGACTGATGGCGCTATTGACGATTCAGAAATAGCGCGTCTGTTCCCCAACGGCTAAGAAAGTTGGTTAGGAGTAATGAGTAAGAAGTAAGAAGTAAGAAGTAAGGAGTAAGGAGTAAGGAGTAAGGAGTAATAAATTTTAATTACTCATCACTCACTACTCACTACTCACCACTCACTACTCACCATTCACTCCTAACTTAAAAATTAAGGGGAGATTAAAATGACAGTTGCTCAACCACAAGCTTTAAATTTTGACTGTGAAACAGGTAATTACCATACTTTTTGCCCGATTAGCTGCGTATCGTGGCTATATCAAAAAATCGAAGATAGTTTCTTTTTGGTAATTGGCACAAAGACTTGCGGTTACTTCTTACAAAATGCAATGGGGGTGATGATTTTCGCTGAACCTCGTTATGCAATGGCAGAATTGGAAGAAGGAGATATTTCCGCACAACTCAACGATTATGAAGAACTTAAAAGATTGTGCTTGCAAATAAAACGCGATCGCAATCCTAGTGTAATCGTCTGGATTGGCACCTGCACCACCGAAATCATCAAAATGGACTTGGAGGGTTTAGCTCCTAAATTGGAGGCTGAAATCGGCATTCCCGTCGTGGTAGCGCGGGCAAATGGTTTAGACTATGCCTTCACTCAAGGAGAAGATACCGTTTTAGCTGCAATGGCTAATCGCTGTCCCAAAGAAGCACCTGTAGTAGAAAAAGATAATGAAGTTCGTAACGGTATTCAAAAGTTACTTAATTTTGGTAAGAAGAAAGAAGAGGTAACTCAAGACGATTCAGAATATGTAGATCATCCACCTTTAGTTCTTTTTGGTTCCTTACCCGATCCTGTTGTCACTCAGTTGACTTTGGAACTGAAGAGACAAGGTATCAAGGTTTCCGGATGGCTACCTGAAAAAAGATTTACAGAACTACCAGTAATTGAAGAAGGGTATTATGTCGCTGGTGTCAACCCCTTCCTCAGCCGCACCGCTACAACCTTAATGCGGCGACGTAAATGTAAATTAATCGGCGCACCATTTCCTATAGGCCCCGATGGTACCCGGGCTTGGATTGAAAAAATGTGTTCGGTATTCGGTATTACTCCCAAAGGTTTGGAGGATAGAGAAACGCAAATTTGGCAAAACTTGGAAGACTACATCAAACTGATTCGCGGCAAGTCGGTGTTCTTCATGGGCGATAACTTGCTTGAAATATCCTTGGCAAGGTTTTTGATTCGCTGCGGAATGACAGTTCCCGAAATCGGTATTCCCTACATGGATAAGCGCTATCAAGCTGCTGAATTACAACTTTTAGAAAAGACTTGTCACGAAATGGGCGTGGAACTGCCCAAAATTGTCGAAAAACCAGATAATTACAATCAAATTCAGCGAATTAATCACTTAAATCCCGACTTGGTAATTACCGGAATGGCCCATGCTAATCCCTTAGAAGCCCGAGGAATCAATACCAAATGGTCTGTAGAATTTACCTTCGCTCAAATTCATGGCTTTACCAATGCGCGAGATATTTTAGAATTGGTAACACGTCCTTTGCGTAGAAATAACAGCTTGAAAGATTTAGGTTGGGATAAATTAGTGAAGGAAGAAGCAAAAATTTAAGAGAAAAATTAGTTTTTTTCAAGCCGAGCCTGAGAAATTATCAATCTTTCAAGCAGATTGCACAGATGTGAAACTTGGTTAAAAAAAACTAAGTTTCACCCTCAACTCTAATTCTCGCAAAGAATACGGGTAGAACCTTTCCCAGCTTTTCGGTACAAAGAAATTATAAATGTAAACAAAATAAACAATATTTTTATTATTAGAAGATTTCGGCGTTGAATGTTCCCTGTTCCCTGTTCCCTAGTCTTTAGGAGTTATTCTGCAAATCAAACCGGATTCCTATACTTTTGTTATTAACTTTAGCTAGGTTTAGATTGTCATAAAACTAGGGTAAATGGATCCAAGAAAAGACAAACTTTTTGAATAGACCCAAAATAAAAAAATGGTACTGTAAGCTTGATTCTGATCGATCAAATTTTCTGTAAATTTATACCTGATTCGAGTATAGCTGTTGGATTAGCAAAAGTAATCATCTATATTTTTGATGCTTGAAATGTGAAATTAATTTTAAATTTGTTATATTTGAAGTAATTTTAGTCACTCAATTAAATATGTCTTAACAATGAAGTTTGTCACAAATTTGTCTTCCCATCGGGTAAATATGTATCATTTTTAGATAAATTAGTAATTCTAATGATTTTTCTGACAAAAAGCGGAGTATATGGTAGCAATTTCACCTATGAGCTTCTCCCTTGGCAAGTTAAACTAAATCTGGCAACAGCCGTATAGAGGGTTTGTAAAGGGGCTTTTTATGGCAGTAAATGTAAAAGAAATTGGCGGATATCTCGACCAACTAGGTTGGGAATATCGCATTGATGAAGAAGAAGACCGTATTGTTACGGGTGTAGAAGGCGATCACGTTGAAGACTTTTTAATTGTAGTGCAGCTAGATGAAGAAGGAAAATTTTTCCGCGTGTTTGCACCTCAAGTGTTAAGCGGCGTGAAAGATCATCCCCATAAGGCAGCAATTTTACAGACAATGTTGGTTATTTCTTGGGAAACCAAGATGCTGCAATGGGAATACGATCCTTCTGACGGCGAAATTCGTGCGATCATTGAGTTTCCCATAGAAGATTCTACACTTACCGAAAAACAATTTAATCGTTGTTTGAGCGGGTTAATTCAACTTGTTGACAGCGTCGCCATACCTCGTCTTCAGGAAGTAATGGAAACAGGACACGATCCAGGTAATGTAGAAATAGGCGAAAGACTATTATTGAGTATTCAAGAACAAGCTCCTGGATTATTGGATCTGCTTGAAAAGGCAATGGAAGCACGGAAAAAACGCGGCAGGTTCCCTAGCGAATAAAGTCGAGTAGCCGATATAAATAGCTATACTCCTTGTAGAGTACCCTCACAATATACTGAAATTTTCTTGGGCTGGGTTTTATGACATCTTACGCAACCTCTTCTGCGAAAGCAGAAATGAGCGAACTCAGGCGATTAAAAGGCTTATTACCCCCAGAATTACAAAGCTGGGTTACGGTTGAAGGCACAACCGAAGTCAATCCACCACTAGTTCGTAGCGAGGAAATTGGTAAAGATCAAGTGGAAATCCAAATTGATCTGGCAAAATGGGATGAATTAGCAATGGATCAACGCAATCTATTGTTCTGGCATGAAGTCGCTCGCATTCAAAACGATACAATCCCTAAAGACGGTTGGGAAATGGCAGCCTTAGCCATTGGTTTGGGCGGTGCTGTAGGCGAATTGTGGGTACAAGATGGATTGCTCTTGGTACTTGCATTAGCCCTATGCGGCGTTTCTGGTTGGCGATTGTATCAGAAAAATAGTGGCGAAAAGCAAGCTAGAGAATTAATTGAAGCTGACGAGAAAGCCATTGCTTTAGCAACTCGGTTTGGCTACAGTTTGCCTAATGCTTATAAAAGTTTAGGTAGCGCTTTAAAAACCTTAATTGAAAAATCTCCTAGCAAGCGCCAGAGATCGAAATATGAAGCCCGACTTTCTGCACTTAAGCGCAGTGCTAATAAGGCCAAATCTAAGTCTCGCAATATGGATGAAGGCGGTTATTGAAGCTCCTCAATCTTCTTTCTTCTTGAGGAATTCTCACTTCACATCGGATTGCTCCGTACTTGCCCGCTTGTCTTACATCATCTCCATAAGGGGCATCACAGCCCCTAATTATTTTAATTCCATCCAAAACTAATATTTATTACTGCTCTTTCAAAAATAAATATAACTTGATATTACCCATTACCAACCCTCACAAATATGACGAGTTTTTAACCAGACATTATATAAAATGTATATGTAATTACTTAGGATTTACGAAATATTTCTGGTTGTTCTGTAATTCAATTCACATTAATTTTTTACTTAAACTACAATACTTGCTTTTCCTTTTTCATTTCCCAAGTTTTTGAATTTTTCTGTCTTGGAATTTTAACCATTATTTTAAAGTTTGTTAACTTAATTAAATAGATAGAAATCTTTTACAAAAACTTCTTTTTCTCTTGACTAAATCTTCATAAAATAGCCGTTACTAGAAAAAGATGGAAATATTAGAAACTTAGTTTTCTGGGCTACACCAACTTTAAATAGGCTTTCTGTAAAGGTTGGCAAAATCTTACTTGAGTGTATTCACAGTATGAACTAGTATTATTTATAACTGGTTAAGCATTTTGTGAGTTTGAGGCACTATGCGAACTGATTTAAGAGATTTTTTCATCAAAGCTTGCCAATCAATAACTTGTTTGGGAGTTGGAACACGTAAGGTTAAATCGCCAAATTGTTCGGTGGAATTTAATGGTGTAACAGGCTGTAAAAAGACTGGTATTGCTGGATTTACCGCTGCTACTAACCGAGCAGAATATTTTAATTGTGCAGGATCTGTATCGTGAGAAATCACGATTTTAACAAAGACTTCAATTTGAGCGTCGTAACACAATTGGAGAAAATTTTTGTGTTCTAGCCAACGACTTTCACCACTAACACTAGGTAGCTTCATGTCCATGCCTACAGAGTCTAAGTAAGGTAGAATCATAGCGAGTTGTTCCGGGCGATGTCCCCCAGATTCAAGGTATATAGGTAAACCAGTGTTTAAGCGAACTTGTGGTAGAAATTTTAATAAAAAGCTGGCGTGTAGTAGAGGCTCTCCACCAGTTAAGCTGATGCTATCGTGTAAGCAAGGTATATTTTGCCGCTCAACCCATTTGAGTAACATGGGTAGTGAAATAGGATTAGAGCAAATTTCAAAGTCACGACACCCAGGAGTTTGCTCAATTCTACAAGTGGCGGGTGCATTCCAAGTATGAGCGCTATCACAAAAGTGACAGCGCAAGTCACAAAAAGCAAAACGAATAAAAATTTGACGCGTTCCCACATTCAATCCTTCTCCTTGAATTGCGGAAAAGACTTCTATCAAGCGTGCGTTTTCGTTAACAGAAATTTTAGTGTTCATAAGAATAATGGCAACGTATATACGAAGAAGGCGACACAATAACAGAAGTTAGTTAAGGGTGCCCGTCAGTTTTCTTTAAATTATGAAGTCTGATTTTTCGCCTTATCCCCAATTTTAGTAGTTTTTATAACATCTGATTGCGGAAAAAAATTATGTTTCAGACTTTATATTTGACAGTTACTGAATTTAGTTAACTTCTTATTCCATTGTGAACCGTACGGGCAATATTCGATTTCAAAGTAATTACAAGATTATTGTTCCTTAATACCTAATAAATAGGCATTTGTTTAAGACTGTTCTCAGGACAAAATAATGTAGGCAAAACACCAATATGACAACTAACATACAAGATTTTATGGGTAACCAACCTACAGAGGTTCATTTTCCGGTTACGTTATTAGAGGATGCGGTTAGAGTAACAGTAAGTACTCGTTTAAGCGTGCTTGAAGCTTTAAGTTTTAAGCAAACTTGCGAACAGGTAATTGCTGCAGATTCAACTCCTAGAAAAATTCTGATTGACTTTGAACAAACTACTTTTATGGATAGTAGTGGTTTGGGTGCTTTAGTCAGTAATTTTAAGAATGCTCAAGAAAAAGAAATTGAATTTGTACTCCAAAATGCAACTCCTGCAGTGATGGCAGTACTGAACCTGACGGGTTTAGTAAATGTTTTTACCATTGAGGAAGGTAAAATTACGACCCCATCAGCTTCTCCTCGCCGGCGGGAAGAGAAATTACCCCAAACTCACCCTTCCGTGCGTTCTTGGACGAAGCGATTTATTGATATTATAGGCGCATTAGTAGGTTTGGTAATTATAGGCATATTGTCTATTCCTATTATCGCTGCAATTATAATGGACGACCCTGGTCCAATTTTCTTTGGTCAAATCCGCTGTGGTTGGATGGGAAAGCGTTTTCGGATGTGGAAATTTCGCTCGATGTGTGTAGATGCCGAAGCTAAAAAAGCCGAACTTCAAAAGCTTAATCAAGTCCAAGGTGCGTTTTTTAAGATAGATAACGATCCTAGAGTTACCCAAGTAGGAAAATTTTTGCGACGCACCAGTTTAGATGAATTACCCCAATTTTGGAATGTTCTTAAAGGCGAAATGAGTTTAGTTGGTACTAGGCCACCTACACCCGATGAAGTTGAATGTTATGAAGTACCTGAGTGGCAACGCTTGGATGTCAAACCAGGTATGACTGGAGAATGGCAAGTTAACGGACGTTCCACTATTCGTAATTTTGAAGATGTAATTCGTCTAGATTTAGAGTATCAAAAAAACTGGACCTTAATGTACGATTTAAAGCTTATTTTTAAGACAGTTGCTATCCTGTTCAACAAAAGTAGTGGTGCTGTGTAATTCAGAACTTTACTTAATTTAAAGTTATTTATTAGCATTTTTTATTAGAAGAGGTATGATGGGTGTTTTTCCATTCAAACCTCTTCTTTCAATTTTCAGATTAAAAAATATTGTCAGCGATACAGACTCGGAGTTACAATTTCCCTATTCAATCAGGAGCAGGTAATTCAATCGCCCCTTGCATGCTTTTCGTAAACTACTTTCCGTTAGATTACCGGCGCTGATTGAGAGGGTAGAAACAGAGATATTTTATAGCTCATCTGAGAGTGGAACGGGAGTAGTTATTTATAAGTAACAATCAGAGGATTTTTACGGTTTTTAATCAAGCCGTAAAAAAATATCTAAAAAACGATATTTTTCCTGGTAAATACGGTTTACATTGCGAGCATGTAAGTACAACTCAAAAATTAACATCATCTACCGGTCTTTCAAAATTTAGTAATGCGCACCCGAATCGATCAATAATAAACCGCGAACTTACGGTTTACAAAAAGTTATATTGCTCGAACGTTATTTATTATTAATATTTATGATGATTTTTTTTACGTATTATTACGAAAAAATATTTTTTATCTACTTTAATAAGTAACATTAGTTTTTACAGTACGCATCGGAAGACAGCATTAAATTTTACGCAATCTTCAATGAAGATAGACTGACTTTAAAAGATATTGCAAGGAAAATTAAATACAGGCGCTTTTTGAGCGCGGAACGATTTTAGAAATAATTGTTGTCTTTTAAAGAATCTGCCAGGGGTTCTTGTAATTTTTTACTATGAAAATTTTAATTTACTCTTACAATTATCATCCTGAACCAATTGGTATTGCTCCTTTGATGACTGAGTTAGCGGAGGGATTGGTTAAACGGGGACATCAAGTACGTGTCGTAACAGCAATGCCTAATTACCCCGAGCGTCAAATTTATCAGGACTATCGAGGTAAGTTATATTTAAAAGAATATAAAAATGGCGTTGAAATTCAAAGAAGTTATGTTTGGATTCGTCCCCAGCCCAATCTGTTAGATAGAGTGATGTTGGATGCTAGTTTTGTTTTTACTAGTTTTATGCCCGCACTTTTCGGCTGGAGACCAGATGTTATTCTTACGACATCACCATCTTTACCAGTGTGTCTGCCCAGTGCCCTTTTAGGATGGTTACACAGATGTCCGGTAATTTTAAATCTACAAGATATTTTACCTGAAGCTGCGGTTCATGTCGGTTTGCTGAAAAACAAATCTCTGATTCGCATATTTTCGATTTTAGAAAAATTTGCTTATCGCTCTGCCGAAAAAATTACCGTGATCGCCGATGGGTTTGTAGACAATTTGGTCTCTAAGAATGTAGCACCTAATAAAATTGCCCAAATTCCCAATTGGGTAGATGTCAATTTTATTCGTCCTATGCCCAGAGAAAGCAATACTTTCCGCGTCGAACATAAATTAGAAAATAAATTTGTAGTTTTGTATTCCGGTAATATTGCTCTTACTCAAGGATTAGAAACAGTTGTTAAAGCTGCTTCCACTTTACGCGAGATTCCCGATATGGCTTTTGTAATTGTTGGTGAAGCCAAGGGTTTACAGCGGCTTCAAGAGGAATGTAATAAATGTGGTGCAGACAATGTCTTGCTTCTACCTTTTCAACCACGAGAACGTTTGCCAGAAATGTTAGCTGCTGCTGATATTGGGTTGGTTGTACAAAAGAAAAACGTGATTTCTTTCAATATGCCATCGAAAATTCAAGTTTTACTTGCTAGCGGCCGTGCAATAGTCGCATCTGTTCCCGATAAAGGTACTGCTGCAAGGGCTATTAGACAAAGTGGCGGTGGGGTTATTGTGAATCCAGAAGAACCATTAGCTTTGGCTAATGCTATTTTGGACTTATACAAGCATCCAGAAAAAGTTAAAACTCTCGGTTATAACAGTCGCAAGTACGCCGTTGAACAATATGCATTTGAGCAGGCTTTGAATAGTTATGAGTCATTGTTTGAATCCGTCACAGAAAATAGTCCATCCATTGAGACTACAGTTGTATCCAAGCAGGAAGTCTAATAAGGTGGCAATAAATTAGTTTTTAATCGTAGAAACAAATAATGTTTGCTTTACCCCAGCCCGATTCGGTTGGGGTAAACTTTTTGCAAAGCTTTGTAATTTATCGCAAAAGTCTAAAACGAAAAGTTGGTTACAATAATACTATGACTATTTAAATTGCAATTATCGAGACATGCAGGGTTTAAAACCCCACCGTCTATACGGTGCTAGTAATTGGTTGGGGTCAAAACCCCATCCAATTACCTCTCCCTCACTCCCTCACTCCCTCACTCTCTCCCTCTTTATTCTTCAACCAGCACCTATGTTGGGATGCGCGAACAAATATTAGCTTATTTATCAAAAAATGTTCCCCTCCTCGCGGGTAAATCATATTCTTAGAGTCGAGCAAATGGCTGCTAATTTAGCTGCTATTCACAATTTAGATCCGCAAAAAGCTGCTTCTTCTCGATTAATGCACGATTTAGCCAAATGTTTTAAGCATCAATTGCTTTTGTATATGGCACGAGAAAAAGGATTAATTCTAGATCCAATCTTGGAAACAAATCCCCACCCCTTGCATGCAAATACTGGTGCAATTGTTGCAAGGGATACATTATGCCTGCAAGACCAACAAGTGTTAGATGCAATAGCTAATCATACTTTAGGTGGACCAGATATGATTGAGCTGTCTTGTATCGTATTTTTAGGCGATACTTTAGAGCTAGGACGAAGTCCTACAACTATCCTAAAAGCTTTAAGACAAATTAGTCGCAAAAATATTAGTAAAGCGGTATATTTGACCTGCGATTATACTCTTAAAAAATTTTTAGGCAGTCCTACCTTGATTTATCCACTACTAATTGCCACCCGAAATACGTTTTTGCTTAAGTGTAAATGTTAGCACAGCCATTACATTATTAAAGTCATAAACATCAGTTTTTTGCTAATATTCAAGAAACCTATTGATTAATATTTGCAACTAACTTAACAATTTATCGGGGACTCAAGAAATCTGAAAACCTCACCCAAATAAGCAGAGCAAATTTTAATGTCTGATTATTTCCAAGCCGATTTGCAATCTGAATTTGTTACACAAAGCTTCGCCCCCATAACTTCTCAACAGCTTGATGCCGACGATAGCGGAAAACTCGCTTTCACAATTTCCCTTGCAGGTGACGAACGCAAAGCAGGCGACATGTTAGTGCTTCGCGTCAGAGATGTATCTTACCTTGCCGATTATTTCGTTGTCATGACTGGTTATTCTAACGTCCAGGTAAGAGCGATCGCTAATACCATAGAAGAGGAAGTCGAACAACAGTGCGATCGCAAACCCCTAAGAACGGAAGGCAAAGCTGAAGGAAATTGGGTAGTAATAGATTATGGTGAAGTCATCGTTCACGTTATGATGCCTAATGAAAGAGAATTTTACAATCTAGAGGCGTTCTGGGGTCATGCAGAACGCGTTGACTATCAGGCATACGTAAAGGGTGGGGGTGAAGTAACATGATTGATTATGAGGTATCGAACTGTCCAGTTCCTAAGGAACAACAGCCGTTGAATGAGTACGAACAATTAAAAAACTCTTGGTTATTTCGTGATTCTAGCCTTTCAATGAGCTCTTATTTGAAAGCAATAGCTTGGACTTGGGGCTTATCTTGGCTGATATCAGCACCCATAGCCTACTCCAGTTTTCCCCCACATAAATATATAGCTCAATTTATCTTGTGTGGAATGGCAGGGGCAAGTGTAGGAGTAGTTCTAGTTGTATTGCGTTTGTATTTAGGTTGGTCTTACGTACGCGATCGCTTAGCGAGTCCGATTATCTTTTATGAAGAATCGGGATGGTATGACGGACAAAATTGGACGAAACCCCAACAAGTTATAGACCGGGATCTTTTAGTTGTAACCTATCAAATAAGACCAATTATTCAGAGATTGCAAGTAACTGGATTGTGCTTAGTCATCTTGTTTGTTACCGGCACGATGATTTGGCAATTTTTATAGCGAGTAGAAATACTCGCCCCCTTAAACTAGCATGTCTTTAAAACACTGAAGAATTGCCATCGTAGGTGTTCCAAATGCCCTCCCGGGCAAGATCATTGGTCTTATACTTATGCATGAAACAAGACATACAACCTTATAGATAGAATATAGCTGCCCCGCACTCATTTCGCTTCTTTGCAAGATTTAGCTATCTCAACTATTGCCCCCCTTCGTCGGGGGTAGTTTTGCCAGTAAGATGAAACTTGAACCAATGTCTATGGTAAAATCGATTCTATGTAATTGAAACCCAATTAAATGCAGAAATACAGCCTACAGATATAACAATAAATTAATGATTTATCCGGCGTGGAAGGGCATCCCGTGTCGTAAATAGAGTATTTTCTATGTCCTAAATCCCAGAATAACCACCTTCGGTACGGACATTCTTCGCTAACGAGTCTCCCGCACAATTGATTGCGTCGCCCTCCAGCGATACACGAAGTGACTCGTCAGAGTAACAGTTAACGTCCGATGGCTTGCCAGGAATCTCCGAGAAGCCTACACCCTACCGTAAGGTCTATGTAGGAGCATATCACACTTATGGCTGACAGTTGGCTAAGGATTGTTAATGGCAAAACGAACTCAAGCACCTGTAGTAGAAGTAAGACTGCTGCGCGAAGGAATTATTGAATCTAAACATATAGTCCAAGCTGTACTGTGTGACGAACGGGGACGAGTGCTTTCTGTGGCAGGAAATGCCGAAACAGCAACCTTTGCCCGTTCAGCACTCAAGCCATTTCAAGCCCTGGCTGTAACTAGTACGGGGACTTTAGAGCGTTACAATCTCAATGACAAAGATTTAGCTATTATTTGTAGTTCTCATGACGGAAGCATAGAACACGTCAGACAGGCATTTAATATATTATGGCGAGCTGATATAGACTCAACAGCACTTCAATGTCCCGTTCCCAAAGGTAAACGAAGTAGTCTAGAATACAATTGCTCCGGCAAACACGCCGGCATGTTGGCAGTTTGCCAGCAATGTAATTGGTCTTTGGCTAATTATTTAGAGCGAAAGCATCCAGTACAACAATTAGTATTGAACAAAGTATCAGAATTATTGCGAATGCCCGCAGCTGAATTTATCAGCGCTCACGATGATTGTGGCGTACCAACTTATTTCATGCAACTTTGTCAAATCGCTATGCTCTACGCTCGTTTATCTTCTGGTAATAGTTTGGATATGGAGCGTATTGTTCGTGCCATGACTCATCATCCACTCATGTTAGCAGGTGAAGGCAAATTTGATACGGAAATCATGCGTTTGACTCCAGGAGAATTGATAAGTAAATCCGGTGCCGAAGGATTGCAGTGTATTAGCAGGTTGGGTGAAGGGATGGGTTTGGTAATTAAAGTCATGGATGGAGCCAAGCGGGCAAAATACGCCGTAGCCATTCATTTATTAACTCAACTCGGTTGGATTACCCCCAGCACTGCCGAAGCCCTTTCAGAAAAGTTTATGACATTAGCCCAATACAAGCGTTTGGAGGTTGTTGGAGAATTATCAATGTTGTAGTTGACAGATATGGACTTGTTTGTTATATTAGTAAAAGACGACGCGGGATAGAGCAGCCTGGTAGCTCGTCGGGCTCATAACCCGAAGGTCAGTGGTTCAAATCCACTTCCCGCTACCAAATTACGAGAAAAATCTCTACAGTTTTTTAATTGTAGAGATTTTTTATTGTGAAAAGTTAGTTTTCATAGGCACTCGTCATGCCAAATTCTCTAAAACTTGTTTCATCAAAAGGCTTTGGTAATCCAGCCATATGGACAACCGCGCGTTAGGAGTTAGCTTAGTTTTCAGGAAATATTTGATCCGGGCTATTGCGATCGACCAAACTGAAACTGACAACTCCAACAACAAATCTCTCGCGAAGGCATTCAACATAGCATTTCCTGGAGATTTTTGTAGCAAAATACACTAAATATCTATTAAGTAAACATAGAAAAACATCCTTCCTAATTCTATTGCTACAGTTAAAAATTAATTGGGCAAGAGATTTCAGAAAAACCAAAACCCATCAGTTCATGGTTGTAATTCTTTGCTAGCAAGATTTTGATATACTCTGGTAAAGAAAAACCATCCGTCATAGTGGGTAATTTTTATTATGGGTTGGAAATTCAAGCGTCCTATTTTAGTCGGAGGAGTAGGTTTATCCTTTACTCTATGGATGTTAGAAAGTTGGCATCATAAGCTTATGCAGCTTGGCGAATTTAGCTTATTAAGTCTGCTTGCTGTTGGTGGTGGTTTGTGGTTAATGAAGCCTTGGATTCCAAAGCCTACAGGGGAAAAGTTAGATGAAATGGCTATCGATAGAGCCATGGTAGAAAATACCATTGCCACTAGTGCTCGCGCTATAAATAAATTGCATGAAGTGGCAGGTGATTGCACAGAAGCCTTAGAAAAAGCAGCTTTACTACAAGGTAAAATTCCTCAGTTGCAGAGTGAATTAGATAGAGAAGAAATTAAAGTAACAGTAACTGGTGGTAAATCGGTAGGTAAAACCACCTTGATTAAAGTTTTGCAAAATCAAAAACTTACATCCGTTGAATTTCAAGAGACATCACCTTTATTTATCCAAGGAAATTCAGATACTGCCGCTCTAGAAGATGCTGCCAAATCCGATTTCGTGCTGTTTCTTACAAATGGTGATTTAACAGCAACAGAATTCGGGAGCTTAGAAAAACTGAAAGCTGAAAATCAACGGTTGATGTTGGTTTACAATAAGCAAGACCAGTGTTTACCGGATGAACGTGCTAGCGTATTGCTATCTTTGAAACAGCAAATCGGTGAAAACGTTGTAGCCACAGCAGCTTCTCCTCAAGCAATCAAAGTACGGAAGCATCTTGAAGATAATTCCGTGCAAGAATGGATGGAGCAACCAGTACCGGATATCGAAAATTTAATCCAGCAACTCGATGTTATTTTAACTCAAAGACAGCAATTGGTATGGGCAACCACCATGAGAAAAGCCAATTTGCTCAAAGCCGAAGCTAAAGATTTATTAAATGGAGTTAGAAAATTACGCGCTAATCCAGTAATTGAACAATATCAGTGGATTAGTGCTGCTGCGGCATTTGCTAATCCAGTACCGGCACTGGATATACTGGCAACTGCGGCAATCAACGCTCAAATGGTAATGGATTTGGGTGGAGTTTATCAGCAGAAGTTTTCTTTAGAGCAAGCCAAAACCATTGCTGGTGAGATGGGAAATTTGATGTTGAAGCTCGGTTTGGTGGAACTTTCTACTAAGACTATTAGTACTGTATTAAAAAGCAATGCCCTTACTTTTGTTGCTGGTGGAGTAGTGCAAGGTGTAAGTGCGGCTTATTTAACTAGAATTGCCGGTTTAGCAATAGTAGAATACTTCGAGCAGCAGGAAATTACTGCAAGTTCCTCAAGTGAATTCAATTTAGAAAAATTCGGACAAAGTTTACAGCAAGTCTTTGCACAAAATCAGCAAATAGTATTTTTGCAAAGTTTTGTTAAACAAGGTGTCAAACGTTTATTACCCGAAGCATCAGATAATCAAGTTGTTGCAATTGAGAATACAGCAGTTTAATAATATTCCCAAAGCAATAATAATGTAGAGACGTAGCACTGCTACGTCTCCTTGTTTTATAAATACCAAATCAGCTAAATTCTATCTGATATCTAGTCTTGCTGAATTTAGTCATGAATTTTGTTTATTTACATTTTGTATTAAATCTCAAAGAGATACTTTAGTGAATCATCATAAACTTATAAATTTATCTGGATGAGCAGATAAAACTTAAAATCTAGAGTCGATTTTTATTCATTCGCGAAGTTTGTTAATTGGAGATAGTCTTTTTTGAAATTTCCATAAAAGCTTTTTCTACATAAAAATACTGTTTTGTACAATAAAAAGTAATATTAAACACCTTTATTACTTAAAGAAGAGCAATAAATACAACATCTAAATAATATATTTTCAGTAATTGGTTATAAAAAAATACAAAATTTTGCTCAATTGACAATAATCTCATTAATAATAAGAATCTTTTTTATTTAATTAACGAAAATACGGTGTTTTTTGCCATGTGATACAGGTCACTTTTTCAAAAAAAATAAAATTATGTACAATCTGTATGGACTAACATATTAGCTAATTACGGTTTAGTAACATAGCGAAAATCTCAATTGCTACAGCAAACCCTAAGTAAACGGATCGAGAGTGTGGCAGCAACAGCTTGAGATTGGGTGCACCATATACAGTACAAAGGCTAATAAATTTCTCCTGCGATTGAAGCTAATTCCAAGCAGACCAGCAAAACAACTGATAAAGCATCAATTTCAGTTTATATACCACTTATCACGATGGCGTAACTTATGAGAATCTCTCCGGAAGCAAGGCGATCGCAACCTGCTGATAATCATAGCGCTACCGAACAAAAACGCAGCCACTTTTCAAATCTGTAAATTCATTTAATTAGTCTTGTGGTGGATCCTAAAGATTATCCTTGTTCAATTCTTTTAGTTAAATATTAAAATTTTGATCCTTAGTACATAGAGAAATGTAGTGGAAACAGATTACTCCGGTTTTACATGGGTAAAATTAGGAATTCTTCGTGAAATTAGGCACGAGGTATCAAAAGGGAGTGCTTGAGCTTTCTCGGGAATACACACCCTTGATAAATGTATTCCATGCAAACAAAATGGACACCACATTACCATAAAACCAATTCTGGTTTTAAAATCTCCAATAAATTGAAAATTGACTCCCAACTTATGGCAATTTGGATAAGTTAATACCGATATATGAGGTAAATTATTATAAATGTCAGTAGTTATAGATATCCATTTTTGATATTCTTTTTTTCTATTCTTATTCATATTAAAATGAAAATTTTATGGCTATATAAAGATTCGATACCTGGAATAAATGTATACTTTCGTAAAGCACCAATTTATAAGGATGGGTTTAACTTAAATATATGGGTTTAATTCCCCACCGCTCAAAAGTATAGGATACCTCCCACGCGCTCGCCGCACCTGGCGGTGAACCCCTGAATCGGTTGGGATTTCAATCCCCATCTCAATTCCAAACAACTTCGGCTCTTCCAACTTCGGCTCTTCCAACTTCGTTCGTTTAACATATAAAAATTATCTTTGAAATCATATACAGTTCTGCGTTTAACAAACCCCAAAATATATCACAATATCAATCTCAACATTCTCATGCCGACAAAATTTACCGCCAGAAACGTTAAATCGATCGAAAATAGGATTACATTCTTATAAGAAGAAAATATAACGATTAGTATAAAAAACGATGGCAGTAGAGAATTCTGATATTGACATTGCAACATTTATCGACCACTCCCTACTTCATCCTACAGCTACTCAACAACAGGTTGAACAATGGTGCGAAGAAGCCGATAGATATCATTTTGCAGCCGTTTGCATTCAACCTACTTGGGTACGTCTGGCCACGGAACTTCTTCACGGCAAACAGCCAAAAGTCTGTACTGTCATAGGTTTCCCTACTGGAGCAACTACAACCGCTGTCAAGCTGTATGAAGCACAAGAAGCTGCGGAAAATGGTGCAACTGAATTAGATGTAGTAATGAATTTAGGTTGGTTAAAAGCTGGTAAAACTGAAGAAATACATCGAGAAATCGCCGCGATTTGTGAAGAAACCGGACAAGTTATCAAGGTCATTTTAGAAACAAATTTATTAACTGATACTGAGAAAAAACTGGCTGCAGAGGTATCTATGGATGCAGGTGCGGCGTTTCTGAAAACTAGCACTGGTTGGAATGGTGGTGCCACAGTAGCAGATGTAAAGCTTTTAAAGGAAGTCGCCAAAGACAGAATTAAAATTAAAGCTTCTGGTGGTATTCGCACCCTAGACCAAGCTTTAGAATTTATATTGCATGGTGCTGCTAGGTTAGGTACTTCCAGAGGTGTTAATTTACTTCGTCAAGACCTACCTAGATAATTTTTTTCTCCTAAAAAAATTATCTAGGGTACTCGTTAGCGCCAGGAAGAATTTAAGGTTAAATCAAAGTTAAGTAAAAGTTAATTTATTCGAGTTAGGAGTCTTGAGTTATCTACTCACAATAGCTGCCTCTGCTGAACATTTTTTAGCATATAAAAGATTACTAACTAGCTACTCACCACTCACCATTAACAACTAATGAGTAGAACCTACAAAGCAACTGGAATTAATTTAAAAACCCAGGCATTTGGCGAATCCGATCGGTTAGTGACAATTTTGACGCGGGAATTTGGATTGATTAGAGCCACTGCCCCCGGCGCACGCAAGCATAATTCTAGTCTTGGGGGAAGAAGTGGAATGTTTGTCGTTAATCAATTACTGATTGCAAAAGGCCGAAGTATAGATAAAATTACCCAAGCAAACACTATCAAAACTTATCCAGGTTTAGGAGGTGATTTGGGTAAATTGGCAGCTTCTCAATATTTAGCGGAAATAGTACTCGCGAGTGCACTAAGCGAACAACCTCAAGATGAACTGTTTGAATTATTTAACGAACATCTACATAGGTTGGAAAAATTATCCAGTGCGAGTCAAAATGTTTTAGCGTATCTGGTGCATGGTGCTTTTCAACTTCTGGCTTTGGCTGGTTTAAAGCCTCAAGTAGACACTTGCTGTTTAACTGGGAATCCGGTGATACCAGATTATTCAAATCCTAAATCTCTGACGGCTTTTAGCATTAACGCTGGTGGAGTCGTTTCAATGTCCGCTTGGGAAAATTTGCGCACAAGAGCAGAAAAAAGGAGAATGGAGGAGAATAACCCCGTAGAAATAGCCTCTGTTGCTAAAGAATTGAATGGAGTTTATTCTTCAAGCTCGCGACAAACAACTTCATCTCCCGTATATGAAACCATTGTTCATCATGAAGAATTACCCACTTTGCTACGTCGCTTGAGTGCTTCGGAACTAGGATTATTACAGCAACTGTTACAACCTGAGATAATAGAAGAAACTGCCCCAGATGAAAAATGGTTATATATTGAGCGTTTGTTAAGACAATATACTCAATACCATTTGAGTCGTTCAATTCGTTCAGCTGCTTTAATAGATTCTTATTTTGCTGCAACTTATGGCTAAATTAAAAAAATATGTGAATATATTTAAGCTTTTTGGGACATTTTTGGGAAAAAATAGTTTAAAAAACCGATAAACTGTTATTTTTTGGTTAGTAGGTTTAATTTTCCTCATTTACTCAAATAGCCATCTTTTTTCAAGTCCACCATACATTAAAGTAAAACTACAGACGAAATGTCATCAAAAGACGTTTCTAAAAACGATCGAAACGATAAGACATCGATGTCGGAAATACTCAAAACCGACATGAATAAAAATTGGGAACATTCCCACAACAGTAGCAACAATAATTTAAACGAAAATTTGCAAGCGGCTACTGTTACATTCGCAGATAAATCTGATTTGCCTATAGAAAAGAAGAATAAAAGTCAAGTATCTATAAATACAAAAGAACAAGGATTTCTGCCTGTATTAAAAAATCCTAATTTCCTCGCCCTATGGGGAGGTCAGGTATTTTGTCAACTGGCGGATAAAGTATACTTAGTGTTAATGATTGCTTTGATTAATACTCAATTTCAGTCAGAAGGAAGCAGTATTAGCACTTGGGTATCGGCATTGATGATGACTTTTACAATACCCGCAGTACTATTTGGTTCTCTGGCAGGTGTATTTGTAGATAGATGGGTGAAAAAAACCGTATTAGTGTCAACTAATATTTGGCGCGGTATTTTAGTTTTGGCGATCGCACCACTGTTTTGGTTGGCGAATGATTGGCAGGATGTAGGTAATATTCCTGCCGGTTTCCTGATTATTTTGGGTATCACTTTTTTGGTTTCCACCCTGACGCAGTTTTTCGCACCTGCAGAACAAGCTGTAATACCTCTGATAGTAAAGCCGCATAATCTGCTTTCGGCTAATTCCCTTTACACCACAACGATGATGGCATCGGTAATTGTCGGATTCGCTATTGGAGAGCCGCTTTTATCAGCAGCAGATGCACTATGGCTACAATTTGGCGGTAGCAGTGATATTGGTAAACAAATTTTAGTCGGCGGATCTTATGCGATCGCCGGTTTGATTTTACTTTTATTGACGACGAATGAGAAACCCCAGGCCAAAGAAAAAGAATCTAACCACGTACTTTCTGACTTAAAAGATGGTTTAGTTTATTTGGGACAGAATAATCGTCTTCGCAATGCTTTGATTCAGTTAATTGTTCTGTTTTCGGTATTGGCTGCATTAACTGTATTGGCGGTGAGGGTAGCAGAAATTATACCGTCAATTAAAGCCGAGCAATTTGGCTTTTTACTCGCATCCGGTGGTGTAGGTATTGCCCTTGGTGCAATGGTATTAGGTCAATTTGGACAACATTTTTCAACCTCCCGCTTGAGTTTGACTGGATGTATGGGGATGGTAATTTCCCTATCTGGTTTGGCGATATTTACCCAGCAATTATGGTTTGTACTGTTTTTTATCGGTTTCTTAGGTGTATCTGGAGCCTTAGTAGGAATTCCCTTACAAACTGCAATTCAAACCGAAACCCCAGCACAAATGCGTGGTAAAGTATTTGGTCTGCAAAATAATTTAGTTAATATTGCTCTAACTTTACCTTTAGCATTAGCAGGTATAGCAGAAAACTTTTTTGGATTGCAGACAGTATTCTTGACATTAGCAGCAATTGTTTTTTGTGCTGCGATATTAACTGGCTATAAATCCGCTTAATATCGTGAGGCTAAAAATAATTATTATTAATTAGCTCGATATCATAGCCCTCTTGATTATTGCTTTTACTGCCGTGGTAAAATTACATGAGTAATAATGTATCCCATCATATTAGGGATCAAATACGCTTTCGCTAGACGCTATACATAGTGTCTTAAATTTTTATATAAAAACGTATAGTAATTAACAGCATTATGATGGCATAAATAAATTATAAATTTACTAGTTTTAAAAACGTAAAAATTTGCGTTGTAAATAATTAAGGTTGAGATATTATGATATCCACAAAGCCAATTATGCTCTCATTTAATTCATATCAGTCATATTCACCCAAAAGCTGACCGAATAAACCCCCTTTCCAGATTACTAATCAAGAATGCGTATAGCTTGGATTGGAAAAAAATCGCCATTTTGTGGCAATGTTACTTACAGTAGAGAAATCACAAATGCCTTGCTAGAACGGGGACACGAAGTTAGCTTTCTTCATTTTGCCCAGGAAGTATCCCAAGGCTCAAAGGAGTTAAATTGTCCGGAGGTACCCTTACCTTTTATTTATAAGTCTCAGGTTTATACTATTCCTGCATTCAAAGCGACTAAGGTTTTAACCGATTCGCTACGGCAGATTAAACCAGACATCGTTCATGCTTCTCTTACTCTATCTCCCCTGGATTTTCTGTTACCAGAAATCTGTGAAAAACTGAATATACCAGTAATCGCGACTTTCCATACCCCCTTTGCTGGTAAAGGAGCAAAGCTAGTATCCGGAACTCAGCTTCTAGCGTATCAATTGTATGCTCCTTTTTTGGGTAATTACAATAACGTCATCGTATTTTCGCAACTCCAGCGAGAATTGCTAGCACGTATGGGTGTACCGGCTGACAATATTGCTGTTATTCCCAACGGCGTAGATGTTGATAAATATTCTCCCGGTTTTTCAGCCATCAAAGCCGAATTTCAAGCCGAACGTTTATTTGTCTATCAAGGTAGACTAGCCCCAGAAAAGAACGTTGAAGCCTTGCTCCGTGCCTGGAGACAGGCAGAAATGGGTCCTACTAGTAAATTGTTGATTGTAGGTGATGGTCCCCTCAGAGCCGGTTTACAGCCGTTTTATGGACCAGAATACGGCATTGATTGGCTGGGATTCGTTGCCGATGACAATCGCCGCATCGAAATTTTACGGGGAGCAGATGTATTTATTTTACCATCTCTAGTTGAAGGTTTATCTTTATCTCTGTTAGAAGGAATGGCTTGCGGTTTAGCTTGTTTGGCAACCGATGTCGGTGCCGACGGAGAAGTATTACAAGATGGAGCAGGTGTAGTACTTGATACTAATAGAGTGCGTTCGCAATTACGCACTTTATTACCAGTATTCCAGGATCATCCAGAATTGGGATTAATGTTAGGACAAAAAGCACGACAGCGAGTACTAGAGCGTTATACTCTCAGCAAGAATATAACTCAGCTAGAAAAGCTTTATGAAGAAATTGTTAAGGGACAAAGCTTGCATTTTCCTCCCCAACAGACTAAAAAAGCTGTTTGAGTTTGACATACAAGTTTATTTTTTATAGTGCGATATATGATCGCACTATATTTATTTTAGGGTGTCGAGTGAATCTCTCAAAAGTCAAACGTAAGTGGTTTCGTCGTCAGTTGTTAATTTGGGGAAAGCAGCACCGTAGAAAATTCCCTTGGCGCAATACAAAAGATGCTTATGCCATCTTGGTAGCAGAATTTATGTTAATGTCGGGATATGGAATTTAACATTATTTGATTTTGGTGCTGCGGTATGTACGGCGAAAAATCCCCATTGCGATTAGTGTGTTTTGCAGGAGCGGTGTAATCATTCAGCAGAAAAATGATCCAAACCTCAGTTACTTAAACAGAAATTAACTTATCTATCATATTTAAGCTTCTCACCATTAATTAATTGGATTAATTTTTCTTTTACAATTAACCCATCTCCCCCTAATTTATCTAAGAATCCACCCATATAAATCACATTGTTTAATGTATTATCTTCGACAACAGCTTTGATAATTGATTTTTAGGTATCATTTAAGTCTTGAAAAATAGATACAAATGGAATCATTCTGTTGTTAAACAATAATTCCAGTAAATTATCTAAACCGTAGTGATTATGTTTTTTACTGAATTGTAAAATAATGGGAATTACTCTTGACATTTGTTGATTATTTCAATTAGTAAATAAATCTAAAATTGATAAATAATAAAAAGCTACAACATTACTTTCAAAAGTCTCAAAATTTGATTTAATAAATTATATTTTTGTAATTGTTCGACCAAAATATCTAAAGCCAGACATATCTTCTCTAGCAATATAAGCAAGAGATATAGCAGCAGACAGTTTAATGATATCGCTTTGGGAAGAATTTAGAATATTTTCTAAAATATGGATTTATAATGCATTTTGTAAAACTGGCGATCGCTGCTCTATCTTTCTTACTCCCTGGGGCGCTTATCGATTACCGGCTAAAAATTTCTCCCTCACTCTCTCCCTCTGTCAATACCGGTAATATAAAGCCCGAAGGGAGTAATCGAGAGAGCATCTAAGCCTGTTTATTAGCGATAAGTAACTGGAGATGATAAAGTTGAATAAAAAACTGATGAAAGAAATTATAATCTCTCTACTGGCTGGTTGGATTATTGGTATCATTTTTGCGTGGATAAAACTTCCCATACCAGCACCCCCTCCCTTGGGGCTTGTAGGTGCTGCTGGTTTAACATTAGGTGGATTTTGCTATCAATGGCTTAATCAAGCTTTAGGAAAATAAATTTACTTACCTTGAGTTATATTAATTTGTTAAATAATAGTTAAATTATAAATGTCGCAATCCTACGTCTCTGGATTACTCCCCTTCCGCTTATCAGATTTCCGATAAAATTTCTCACTCCCTCCCTCTCTCACTCTCTCCCTCAATCCCAAACGGTAATCATAAAGTCGGGAAAGGAGTATTTTTCCACCCCAAACTAGTAGGTTGCTGATAAATCTTCTTCAAAGTATTCACATCTCTGGGAGAAACTAAAGGCGGATTACGAACTTGAGAATAGTATAGAGCATCACCTTTATCTTTACTGTGTCCCCAAATTCCTAAAGCATGACCTAATTCGTGGCGAGACGCTGCTAAAAGGTATTTACCTGTTTGACTGGGACTTAATAAGATATCAAATCTATGGTATAAAATATTGTCTTTTGTATAAATTTTGTAGCGAGTTTCCGCAGAGCGGGCACGGGGGAATTTATTTCCAGGAGTAAACCGTAGTGGCGGAGATTTCCGCACAATCGTAATATCTGCTACATCTGGATTTTCAACTACTTTCAACGGCAAGTAATTATTCCATTCTTCTACTGTTTGTAATACGGTATCAATCCATTGTTGGGATTGTTTGCTATTATTTATATTCGGTGCTTCTAAATAAACTTTAACTGGAAATTGCGACCAAATTAAATAACCGTATTTCGTAGGTTTAATCTCAGAAAAATAATCCCCGCTATTATTATCTTGCGATCGCGCTAGGGTTGATGGTAAGGGATGAGGCTTTTGTGCTGGCAGAGAAGGAGTTTGAGAGATGTGGGACTGAGTTAATGGGTATTGCAGTACTTTTGTCAACGGTAACCATGAGATTTTTTGTCTTCTAAAAAAATTCTCATGGGTACCCGTCAAATGAATATTTGTAAACATGGCAAATAGCTGCATTTTTGTGAATACAACGAACAGTATTGTGCCAATTGCTAATACCAAAGCTATTTTTATACGTTTAAATAAGCTTTTTGGAATATTGAATTTAGGGTATTTTTCCATTCCTATTTAGGAAGCCAACCCGCACTTAAAACTACGGTTAAGCTCAGAAAAGTTACCGTAAGCGTCCAAGTTAAGCGATTTAGAGTATTTTCAGCGCTTTTAGTACTGCTAAAAAGTTGTGCTTGTCCCCCAATGGCTCCAATTCCATCTCCTTTGGGACTGTGTAGCAATACCAAAACGATTAAACCAATAGCAGAAAATGCCCAGATGCCTTGTATAACGTTTGAAAGAGTCATAAATTTAAAGGTTAGTGGTTAGTAGTTAGTGGTTAGTAGTTAGTAGTTAATGGTTAATAATTAGTAAAACTGTAGGACATCTAACAACTATCAACTAACAAATTTTAACTTAATTCTTGTGGTTAGTAGTTAGTGGTTAATAGTTAATAAAACAACTAACCCTCCCGGTATCTCCTATGTCCTATCGGACACCTTACGCTAACAAAGACGCTCCGCGTTACTAAAGCCGAGTCGTGCCGCGAGCACTCGGCTTGCGTCGCCCGGAGGGCAATACACGAAGTGCCCACAGCGGGTAACAACAGACAGCGAGTGGGGGAAACCCCCAAAACCCGCGCTGCCTCACAACCAACAATTAACAACTATCCATTACTTAATTGTTCTGCATCACTAAGTTCATGGGAGATGCAGAAGATTTCACATCGTACTCTGCTGGTTTAAACAGGGATTTACCAGTCATTTCCGGTGGCTGAGGAAGCTGTAAAATCTCCAAAATACTCGGAGCAATGTCTGCTAACTTACCATCATTTCGTAAAATAACGTTAGTACCATGTCCGGGAATCTTGACTTTCTCTCCTTCGATCAAAATTAAAGGAACTTGATTAGTAGTATGAGCCGTCCAAGGGTTCCCAGACTCATCCATCATATATTCGGCATTACCGTGATCGGCAGTGATTATTGCCGTACCCCCAGCTTTACTGATTCCTTCTAACAACCTTCCTAAACATCGATCTACAACTTCTAAAGCTTGAATGGTAGCTTCCATATTTCCTGTATGCCCTACCATATCTGGATTAGCATAATTAACTACTATTAAAGAATAAATACCCTTTTGAATGGCTTCTAAAACCACGTCGGTGACAGCTGAGGCTGACATTGAAGGTGCTTTATCGTAGGTAGCTACCATTGGAGAGTTTATCAGTTCCCGGTCTTCTCCTTCAAACGGTTCTTCTAAGCCGCCATTAAAGAAGTAGGTAACGTGAGCATATTTTTCAGTTTCAGAGGTACGAAACTGCTTCAAACCGTGGCTGGAAATAACTTCACCGAGAATATTGTTGAGATTCTGGGGTTTAAATGCTACTTCTACAGATAAATCTTGTTCGTATTGAGTAAAAGTGGCAAAAGACAGGGGTTTAATTTGCTGTCTTTCAAAACCGTCAAAATCTGGTTTTACAAAAACCTGAGTTAATTGTCTGGCTCTATCAGGACGGAAGTTGAAAAATATCACCCCGTCTCCTGATTCTATCGCTCCGGGAGCTATTCTCACGGGAACGATAAATTCATCTGTTATTCCTTCTGCATAAGATGCTTGCACTACTTCTTGAGCATCTCGACTATTCCTTGAATCATCTTGTGTCATCACATCATAAGCGCTTTGGATGCGATTCCAGCGTTTATCTCTATCCATTGCATAGTAGCGTCCGCTAATGGTTACAATGCGTCCAACTCCTATACGATCTATATAATCTTGAATAAGTCCAACTGCGCCCATCGCCTCACTGGGTTTAGTATCGCGCCCGTCAGTGATGGCGTGGATACAAATTTCTGAAATACCTTGAGATTTAGCCAAATCTAATAAGCCGAATAGATGGCTTAAATGGGAATGTACGCCGCCTTCAGAACATAACCCTACTAAATGTAGTTTACTATTACGGCCCCGTACCTCTTGGCAAATTTTTACAAGCGCTGGGTTTTGATTTATAGAACCATCTTCTACAGCATCCGATATTCTGACCAATTCTTGCGGTACTACTCGCCCAGCACCGATATTTAAATGACCTACCTCTGAGTTGCCCATCTGCCCTTCTGGCAAACCTACCGCTTTTCCGGAGGCATTTATTAATGTGTTTGGATAAGCTTTCATTAAGCTATCCATCACAGGTATTGAAGAAGCGGCAACAGCGTTTCCTTTTGTCTCCTCGCAGTAACCCCATCCATCTAATATTACTAGCACCACGGGAGAAACAGGTGCTTTTGTCATAACAAAACTGCCCTTTACTTTTCGTAATATCCGAATAATACCATTGACACTCACAACCGCAAGTGAATTTTTGCTTATAATATTATTTTATGAAATATCTCTAATTTTCATATAGTTATCTTAAATATAATCTAGAGTTGATGCGATTCTTTGTAACAATGAGTGCTTGAATTCCATTATATAAAGAAGAGTAGAACGGCAGTTATTCATCAGAATCGATCGTCTTATTTACCGTCCCACCAACAATAGTAATTTACTTACGCTTAGCTGCGGCTTTTTTTTGTTTAGCAGCTTTTTTAGCAGCTTTTTCAGCCGCGATCTTTGCTAATTTTTCTTGTTCTTTTTCTTCCGCAATTTTATCTAAATAGTAGTGATAATCTCCTAAATAAACTCGGAATTCACCATCACGAATTTCAACTATTTTATTAGCTACTTTGGAGATAAAATATCGGTCGTGAGAAACTACAATTACGGAACCATCATATTTTTGTAAAGCTTCTTCAAGCATTTCTTTCGCCGGAATATCCAAGTGGTTTGTTGGCTCATCTAAGATCAGTAAATTTGCCGGACGTAATAGCATTTTTGCCAATGCTAAACGTGCTTTTTCTCCACCACTTAAAGCGGTAACGTTTTTAAATGCTGTTTCGCCACTAAATAAAAATCTTCCCAACAAAGTACGGACTTCTTCGTTTTTCCAATCGGGAACTTCATCATGAATCGTTTCCATGACAGTTTTATTTAAATCCAAAGCTTCTGCTTGGTTTTGTTCAAAGTAGTTAGGGATCACGTTGTGTTCGCCTAATTGAACTTTACCTTCTGTAGCTTCTTCCATACCTGTAATCAAGCGTAGCAAAGTAGATTTACCCGCACCATTGGGACCTAGAAAAGCAATTCTATCCCCTCTTTCAATTAATAGATTCGCCGACAGAAACAAGATTTTATCGTCATATATGTGAGTTAAATCTTCGATCTCCACTACTTCACGCCCGCTACGAGGTGCTGGGGGAAATTGAAATTGTAGGGTTCTAACTCCAGCTATGGGTGCTTCAATACGTTCGACTTTATCAAGTTGTTTTTCCCGGCTTTTCGCTTGGGTGCTGCGAGTAGCGCTAGCGCGGAATTTCTCTACGAAGGCTTGTTGCTTTTCTAATTCTTTTTGTTGCCGCTCGAATGCGCTTAGTTGTGCTGTTTGATTTTCTGCTTTTTGTAGCAGGTATGTAGAGTAGTTTCCTAGATAAGTTGTAGAAACACCGCGCTCGGTTTCTACTATTTGAGTGCAGAGTCGGTCA
Organism: Cyanobacteria bacterium P01_D01_bin.50; assembly: GCA_039200565.1. Lineage (GTDB taxonomy): Bacteria > Cyanobacteriota > Cyanobacteriia > Cyanobacteriales > Nostocaceae > Rivularia. The sequence goes on from JBCCSG010000043.1 coordinate 28,282, forward strand.
AGAAATTCTCGGTCGTGAGAAACTATTACCATTGGGGTATTTAAACCCTTGAGGTAAGTTTCCAACCATTCGATGGTTTCTAAATCAAGATGGTTTGTAGGTTCGTCCAATAGCAGTAAGTCAGGTTTTTGCAGCAGAATCTTACCTAAACCCATCCGCATCTGCCAACCGCCACTAAAAGAACTTACCAGGCGATCGCCATCTTCTTGCTCGAATCCCATTTCTGGTAAAATCTTACCGATGCGTGCTTCTAAACCGTAACCATCTAAGGCTTCAAATTGCCTTTGTAATTTATCTAATTTATTAATCAATTTATCGAGTTCTGAGGGATCGGCACTTTCCATATCTCGTTGCACCTGCGCCAATGCCAATTGTACCGCATTAGCTTCTTCAAATACCGTCCAGAATTCTTCAGTTACGGTGCGAGTTGGATCTACTTCAAACTCTTGGTTGAGGTGCGCTATATGTAGGCTGTTAGGGCGGATAATTTCGCCGGATGTTGGTTCCATCTCCCCAATGATGATTTTCAATTGGGTGGACTTTCCAGCACCATTCACACCCACTAAACCAATGCGATCGCCAACTTTTACTTCCCAGTTGACATCCTTGAGAACTTCCCCTGTAGGATAAATTTTACTGATATGTTCTAGTCGTAGCATCAAGTCTCTCCAAGGTAAGAAATGGATACAGTAAGAGGAGCGCGCCTTTCGTTGTGTCCGATCTTAACAAAATTTAACTACCTTTTCTGTGTTGGAATTTCTGTAGAGGAATAAATTTTAATTATGTTTCTGCTATGAAATATGTTGAAATGTAAAATGTTTATATATTTTTTTGTGTATAATAATTCAAAAAAAGCATCCCGCGTGAGGATAATTTTTTAATAGCTATCCAGTGATTTCTAGCCAGTCAGCAATACTCTAATAGTGGCTTACCTAATTTATCTATTTTCGTATTCTATATTTCGGGAAATAGCTTTAAAATCTCTAAGGTCTTATATCAATGCTAGTAGCGATAAATATTCAAACCCAATTTCTAGACTGGATCTATACCTTCGTTGTACTGGCGCTAAATTAGATAACCCTGACGTTATTGCCCAGACACCGCATTTTCACTGCACTTTACAATAGTCATCATCATGCTGGTAAGGCTTATATATTTTTTTGCGATCGAGTAATCCCCACCCTTAAAATCAAGAAAAAGAATGAATCTATCCCACTAATAACGAAACGTGATAATCTATTCCTTAACTGAGAAGGATGTATCATTTTATCGCTGTGCGTTTTGAAGGATTGAGTGACTTAGAGTGAAAGAAGTTTCTCGGACATATTTCCGACCGAGCCAGAACAAGGTGGTAAAGGAATGCCTCATGCACCGTATCGTCATGTATTAAATAGTCTGTTGTAAATTTTAATTACTGGGTGTCGATGGTGTGACCTACCAAAAGGAGGTATATAGGCATTGAAAAGCGCCTCTCACAGGTGGCTCAAGAGATGGCACTCCGATGGAACATTTGACCATTTACAAGCACGTATATTGGCGATACGCGGAGCGTCGCTCCTGAAGGGGCTATCGCTAACTAAAGAGGATTTATAAATTGGAGCTATGGAGCCATTGATGCCTCTTTTTCCCCCTGGGAAAGGAGGAGGTGATGAGATTGCTTATGGTGGGAAAAGTAAGGGTGTTTTAATTCATACACTAACTGAGGGTAATGGTATGCCTTTAGCTAATTTTACAACCCCAGCTAACGGTAGTGAAAGAGATAATACCGAGACATGATAAAGTAAAACTTAAAACACTGAAGCCCGGTAGACCGCGCAAGAGAGTGAAAGTATTGGCTACTGACAAGGGTTATGACTCAAAAGAAAAGCGTGCTGCTTTGCGTAAACGGGGTATTCGACCCCAAATACCGAAACGAATGTGGAAAACTAAGAAAATAAAGGTAGACCCATAAAAATCTCAGATACACGGTATCAACAGGAACGTTGTTTTGCGCCGGGTAAACGTAAATACCGCCGCTTAGTTGTTCGCTGGGAACGTAAAAAAATATGTTTTGATGCATTAATTGGTATTGCCACTATTCATATTTGGATTCAGAGAATCCTATTAGTGGGATAGATTCAAAAATAAATTAGGTAGAATACAATGGCTTAGTATACATAAAGTTATAGGCTCAAATCATTGGAAAAAAGCACAATTAAAAATAGCAAAACTTCATAGAAAAATAGCGAATATCAGAAAAGACACTATTCACAAATTAACTTCACTACTAGCCAAAAACCACGGAACGATAGTGATAGAAGATTTAAACGTTTCGGGAAGTGCGATTCGTTCAATCTAAATCCGTAAGGAGGGACGATTGACATCAGTAAAGTAACTGGTAACAGTTGAGTAAGCACTTAAATCCTTTACTGGTGATAACTTGTGACTCATGTAGGTGAGGGTAAGTAAAGATTACCC
>JBCCSG010000044.1:0-30321 GCA_039200565.1 Cyanobacteria bacterium P01_D01_bin.50
TACTAACAAAAAATGTAATCCCTGACTTTGTTGCTTGCGCTGTTGATAAACTTTTGCAGCTTCTGCAACTTCTTCATCTTCAAACGTTGCCACAATCCATCTATCCACCAAACCCGCTTCCAATACTAATCCATCCGGTGCCCCTGCAATGTAATTTAGCGCCACAGGACGATTTTCCTGCAACCACCTTGCCAAATACATAGATTTGCGGGCACCATAAATTACCACACCCGGAACCCGCACTGTTGAAGGCAAACCCAAATTTATTGGCAATAACAGATCGGGTGTTTCTAAAATAGGGATTGGACGTTCGGAAAAAAAATCAGCAATATTACCAGCTTCTAAAGTAGCAAAACTCCATTTTTCTCCCCAGATGTTTTCCGATAAAGGTGTGGGAGGTGGCTTATCCAAAGCCATAAATTGCTGCTTCCCTTCCAACCATTTTTTTAACGCAGTAGTGCGGCGAGTTGCTTCTACTTTAATACCCAAACTTTTTCCAGCTTGTTGTATTAAACTTAGAGACTGGGGACGAAATACTTGAATAACATCTGGTAAATTATCCGATGCTGCTTGCTGAATTTGCGAAGCTACCCAAGTGGAATTAGCTTGTGATTGAAGACAACTGGCTTCGTATTTAAAATCCAGAGTTGAATCGCAAATCGATAAATCCCATATTATCTTGGACGATGTATCCGGTTGCAGACGACGATAAAAATCAGCTTGCCAAATCATAATTGGTTATTGGTTAGTGGTTGGTGGTTAGTTGTTGGTGGTTTGTGGTTTGTGGAACAACTATCAACTATCAAATATCAACTCTCAACTATCAACTCTCAACTATTAAATATCAAATATCAACTATCAAATATCAACTCTCAAATATCAAATATCAACTCTCAAAGCCTTTGCATGATGACGAATATGCTCTTCCATAAAGGTGGAAATAAAATAATAACTGTGATTGTAACCTTCTTGATAACGTAAAATTAATGGTTGATTAACTTCCTTACAAGCTTTTTCAAAAACTTCTGGAAGTAGTTGTTGCTGTTGAAGAAATTTATCGTCAGTACCTTGGGAAATTAAAATTTCGCTGTGGAAACCAAATTTCTTTACTAATTCACTTGCGTCATATTCGCGCCAATTATCTTTGTTTTCACCCAAATAACCGTTAAAACACTTTTTTCCCCAAGCACATTGCATAGGTGCGGCAATGGGTGCAAAAGCTGAAACAGATTTGTACTTTTCGGGGTTACGTATGGCGCATATTAAAGCACCGTGCCCCCCCATTGAATGACCAAATATACTTTGTTTATCTTCTTGTACTGGAAAATTTGCGGCGATTAACTCTGGTAATTCTTTGACGATATAGCTATACATTTTATAGTGAGATGACCAAGGTTTTTCGGTTGCATCAACGTAAAAACCTGCACCAGTACCAAAGTCATAATTATCTTCTTCGCCTTCAATACCAGTATTACGAGGGCTAGTATCTGGTGTAACTAAAATTAAACCATATTCTGCTGCATATTGTTGCGCTCCAGCTTTGAGCATAAAGTTTTCTTCGGTACAGGTTAAACCCGAGAGAAAGTAGAGAATTGGTAGCTTTTGAGATTTAGTTTCAGATGGTTGGTAAATAGCGAAGCGCATTTCACCATTGCAACTACTTGAGGCATGGGAGTAAAAGCTAAGTTTTCCATCAAAGCTTTTATATTCGGAGTTGAGGGTAAGAGACATTAAAAATGGCGGCAGTCAGATTCTGTTTGCTTAGTTATCCTACCCGGATATTTGTAAAAAAATCTATCTTATATAATTTAGGACTTATGCAACTGGCATATTTTCTTGTAGGGGCACGTGACACAACGCTTGATTTTTAACGTAACAATAATGTTTTCGTGTCACGCACCAACCAGGGTTTTGTGACAATTGCGGCCATTCCTGTAATTTATAAGAATTTTAATTGTTGAGAAACCCGGTTTTTCGATTCTTGGAAATTGATTTAGCTAACATCTTGCACCATTGTCGTTAAGCCCAGATTCTCGCCTTGAAATTCATTTCAAGGCTAATATGCAAAGTACGTTAAAATGTACTGAAATCCTTACCCAGTAATCTTTAGACGACTTTTGCTACTCGGGTGGGGAATTTATTCTCAGACGGTTATTGAGAATGGTACAAGATACCAGTTAGGGTTACTGTTGAACACAAAAGTCACAAATTCAATAAATTTTACCGATTTTTTCTTATTTATAGTTAAAAATTTGATTCCCTCCCCGTTTACGGAGAGGGTTAGGGTGGGTTTTTTCCTCAAGTATTAATTATCTCACTCTTGTTTTTGTTTTTACCATTTCAGCTTTTATATTAGGTAATTCTTTCATGCCAACTTCTCTAACTTCTAAATATCTTTGTTCTTCTTTTGGTATTTCATGTTCTACAACAAATACATTTGAGTACAAATTAGCAATTATTTGTTTTCCTTGTTGAGTTAAAGATAAGTAGCGTAATCCATCCCTAATATAAGGATAAACTCCATTCCAATAAAACTTTGGATAATTATTACGTAAATCGGCAGGGTTGTGGTATCCTAAGAGTTTATTCATTCCAGTTTCTTCAAACTCGTAAAATAAAGAAGTAATTTTCTTTAAATAACGCGGATCGCTTAATTGTCCAATTAAATCTGCTGCACGTACTAAACCTGGATAATTATTAGTTTCTTGATGATCTTCTGCTGCAGGTACTGGAAAGCGAGTTAATTCTATATTGGATTTTATAGCTTCAGAATCAATTAATCTATGACCCCCGAAACGCTCATCAATAAAAAGTTTTGCTCTATCAACATGATATGGTGTAAGACTAGCATCTGAAGCGCCTAGTGGTAAAGAAATCATTCCCCCATTTTTTCCCGTAGCATAGAGGCTTTCTTCTTCTCTGTCTTGGCGACAAACTCCTTTAACATAACCGATATCATGACAAAGCAAAGAGATAATAAAATGCAACCAATCTTCGCTAGAAACTCCACCTTCTCGTATATGTTTACCGCGTAAAACTTCTTGCCCTACAAGAGTCACTAAGATAGAATGCTCTACGTTATGATATAAGGCATCACTATTGGCAATATTTTCTAAAGCCATGCTTCCCACCCAAGCTATGATGTCTTGATAGTCAGTTTTTAAGCTTCCGTAGGTACGTCGGTATCCTTCTCTAACTAGATTTACAAAAGAATCTATCAAAACTTCAGTTGCATTAAACATATTTCCTACCCTGTTAACAATTTAATATTTTTTCTTGATTTTTCAAGCCTATTGGAAAATCAAAAATGAGAAATCATAAGTTATTAATCATAGTCATTACAATTAATTGTCTGCCATGGAAACTATTTGTATCACACTGCTAATCGCCTATTTTTCCCTAGAAATGGCTATATGATTTATAAATTAATACTTATAGATTCATTATTTCATTTGATACGAATTTACAGATAAATGGCTTGAGTAAATACACTTAATATTTAGTATATACAAAAAAAAATCAAAGCCAGAAAGAGTGACTGAAAAAACGTTTAGTATTAGTTTATAAAACTTTTGATATTGCTCTTACCATCTCTGTCCATTCAGTATCTAAAGGCGTGATAATTTTTTCTTTGCACAATCTAACATTGTTCTAGAAAGGCTATTATTTTGTGTTCGGATTTATCCGTGGAGAAAAACAAACAATTCGGCCATTGTTGAGGGACCCCTCGATTCATCGATGGGGTAATAATTCAAATTCTTCATGTCTTATTCTAAATTCACCTTGACACCAATTATTTATGTTTTGATCGAAAATAAGTGAGTTTTTAATCTTAGGTAATAGAAAGAAAACACCCATTCAAAAAAATTTTACTATTAACATGAATATAAATTTCTATTTATTTTCTATTTTGTATTTTTTTGTGACACCAGAACTTATACTTAAGTCTACATAAAATCAAGTTTACCCAAATTTTACTAAATATATACACCTACTGGGTGAAAAATTTGCATCACTCCATAAGTAAAGGTTATAACCTTACTTATTAGACCTCTCCGATAATTAGCTTGAAATCCCTGTTCTTACTGGACTAAAATTTAATTTCCGGAGATGTCTATTATTTTTTCACATCAAGATAACTTGTTGCAGCGATCTGAATACTCACTTAGATGTGATTTACGTCCAGTTTTCAGTTATACATCCTCACGCTCAGCATAAGCATAAAGTCCTAGAAAACGCCTTAAGAGTGCAAAAACATGACTTTTGTCATGGGTGAATTCCCTCTGACACTACAGCCATTCGACGGAAAAATGAGTCATAGTTAATATACAGTAATAAATTTCAACTTTTCTTAAGAAAATCCGCGTCATCGCGGTTGGGTAGGAGGTGGAGGAATGACAGCAGGGGATCCGAATTTTTCAGATATTCCAGTACAAGAAGAAACTGCAATCGAAGAAGGAAGTTTCAAAGAGTATCCAGAAACAAGCAAACAGCGCCCTTGGTGGACGATCATGCTATTGGGTATGGGTTTGGGTATTGGGATAACTTTTGGGGGAATGCGTTTGTTAAGCAATCCTGCCAAAAGCGAACCAAATGTAACAAATCAATCGACTCAACCAGTCACCCCAGCAATGACGGTTACTCTGGCAACCGTAGAATCAACTAGAATTGCTCGCAATCTCAGCGTTACTGGTACTGTTGCCGCTCGTGAGTTAACTCCGGTGTTACCTCAAACTAATGGTTTGCAAATCAAACAAATTTTGGTTAAACAGGGAGATTCTATCAAAAAAGATCAAGTAATGGCGATATTAGATGATTCACTCTTACAAGATCAAATTCTTCAAGCAAAAGCAGAAGTAGAATCTCAACAAGCCGAAGTTGCTTCTAGAGAAGCGGATTTAGCTTCCTCAAAAGCAGCTTTAGAATCAAGTAGAGCCAATGTAATATCAAATCAGGCAATAGTCGAGCAAAGACAAGCCGATTTGGCGCAAGAGAAAGCGAAGTTGAGAGAAGCCGAAAGAGATTACAAGCGCAATCAACAACTTTCCAATCAAGGGGCAATTAGTAAGCAATTATTTGAAACTGCTGAAACTAATTTAGAAACTGCAAAAGAAGCGATACGTATTTCACAAGCAAACATTCGTAGTGCTAGAGCCAATGTCAGTAGCGCTCAAGCAAGTATCAGCAGTGCCCAGGCAAGTGTTAGCAGTGCCGAAGCCAAAGTTAACAGCGCTAAAGCAGGAGTTCGTAGTGCCAGAGCTAGAGTGCAACAGTTGAAAACTCAGTTAGGACAAACTGTAGTACGCGCCCCAGTTTCGGGAACTATTGCGGAAAAACTTGCAAGAGTCGGAGATATCACCGGTGTAGCACCGCAAACCCAAGTAGGAACCGTAGTTGGTGGAACCCAAAAGCTATTTTCAATTATTCGTAATGGTAACTTAGAACTACAAGCTGAAGTTCCCACAATTCAACTATCACAAATAAAAATAGGCTCGCCAGCCGAGATTACAACTGATTCAGATAATCGGATTAAATTGCAAGGAAAAGTTAGCGAAATAGAACCCGTAGTTAACCAGCAACGCCGGGAAGCAACGGTCAAAATTAACTTACCACCAACAAATTTATTTAAACCAGGGATGTTCGCTCGCGCTGCAATTGTCACCGATACCAGTATGGGTGTAGCAGTACCGCAAAAAGCAGTACTTCCTCAACCCGACGGAAGCGCAATTGTATTCACTATCGATGAAGACAATATTGTCAGCGGCCAAAAAGTACAAACAGGAGAAATTCTTAAAGCTGGGAAAGTAGAAATTAAAACTGGTTTAAAACCCGGGAAAAGTGTTGTAGTTGATGGTGCGGGATATCTCAAAGATGGAGATAAGGTATTGGTTGCGAGTTAATGATGGGGAGATGGGGTAGAGGGGGTAGAGGGGGGAGAGGGGGTAGAGGGGGAGAAAAATTCTTAACAACTAACTTCTAATAACCAACTTCTAACTACTCACTACTCACTACTCACTACTCACTACTCATTACTCACTACTCACTACTCACTACTCACTACTCACTACTCACTACTCACTCCTAACTTCTAACTCCTAACCACCAACAACTAATTTTTATTTAAATGAATTTTAACGTCTCTGCTTGGTCGATAAAAAAACCAATTCCTACAATAGTTTTATTTTTAATTTTGACTATAATTGGTTGGTTCTGCTTTAATTCTTTAGGTATTGATAATAGTCCAAATATTGATATTCCTGCGGTTCAGGTACGGGTAACCCAACCTGGTGCGGGGCCAACCGAACTTGAATCTCAGGTAACTAAGAAAATTGAAGATGCGGTTGCTGGTTTGGGTAATATTGATGAATTGCGTTCGGTTGTTACCGATGGCGTTTCTACTACCACCATTAACTTTGATTTAGGTACTGACAGCGATCGCGCTACTAATGATGTTCGGAATGCGATCGCCCAAATTCGCCAAAGTCTTCCCCAAGATATTAACGATCCAATTGTACAGCGTCTGGAGTTTTCCGGTAGTGCAATTATGACTTATGTAGTCAGTTCCGATAAGCGCTCTGTGGAAGAGTTGAGTAATTTGGTCGATCAAACCATTAGCCGTGCTTTGTTATCTGTAAAAGGTGTTGCCCAAATCCGCCGGGTGGGTGGAGTTGATAGAGAAATTCGTGTCAACCTCTCGCCTGATCGTTTGCAGTCATTAGGTATTACTGCTACTCAAGTAAATGACCAATTACGGGCTTTTAATATCAACTTACCAGGTGGCCGTGCTGAAATTGGCGGCAGCGAGCAAAGTATCCGTACTTTAGGTAGCGCTGAAAGTCTAGATATTTTAAAAAATTACGAAATCATCCTTCCCAGTGGCGGTTCGGTAACTTTATCTACTTTAGGAAATATTGAAGATAGTTTTGGTGAAGTGCGCCAAACTGCACGCTTGAATAATAAACCAGTGGTTGCGCTAGAGGTATTGCGTAGTACTGGTAGCGTTACAGTAACGGTGGAAGAAGGAGTCAGAAAAGAAGTTGAAAAGCTGGAAAAAACTCTTCCCCCAGATGTAAAAATGGAATTAATTTTTACTAGAGCTACTTTTGTTCGCAATTCTTACCAAAGCACGATGAACGAGCTTTTAGTTGCATCTGTATTAGCTGTAGTAGTAATTTTACTGTTTTTACGCGACTGGCGCGCAACTTTAATTACAGCCGTTACTTTACCTTTATCAATTATCCCCACCTTCGGCGTAATATTTGCTCTGGGCTACACCCTCAACAATATGACTTTGCTGGGTTTAGGGTTAGCCGTAGGAAACTTAGTTGATGATGCCGTTGTAGAAATTGAAAACATGGAACGGCACTTGGGTATGGGAAAAGAACCCAAGCAAGCAGCTTTTGACTCCTCAGCAGAAATGGGTTTAGCGGTAATTGCAACTTCTGCGACAATCGTAGCCGTATTTTTACCCGTAGCATTCATGGGTGGTATTCCCGGTCAATTTTTCCAACCTTTTGCCATGACAGTTACCGCCGCGACTGTATTTTCCACAGCAGTTGCACGGATGGTAACGCCGATGATGGGAGCTTATTTGTTAAAGCCAAAGGAAAAAGAGACAAGGAAAAATAATCCAAAATCCTCTCGTCGTTTTCAACCTTACGCTTCCACACTCAGATGGGCGTTACGTCATCGCATCACAACATTGCTCCTGGCTTTGGCTTTCTTTATTGGTAGCTTAATGTTGGTGCCGATGATTCCTAAGGGTTTGGTTGATGCGGCGGATATTGGTATTTCTGGGGTATCGATAGAATTAGCCCCTGGCTCAACTTTGGCAGATACTAAGCGGGTGGTAACTCAAGCAACTAATTTAATTACACAAAACCCTGCAGTTGAAAGTGTTTTATCTACAGAAAATGTAGCTTCAGCAAGTCTTACTGTCAGATTAAAACCCAAGGAAGAAAGAGAAGTTTCTCAAAGCGAGTTTGAAGAAAAAGTACGTCCCCAGTTTGCACAAATTCCGGGAGCGAGAATTAGTTTTCAAAGTACTGGTGCCGTAGGTGGTAGAAAAGATTTAACTATTGTCTTACAAAGCGAAAATCCTCAAGCTTTGAAAAAAGCTGCTGATGATTTAGAAAAGGAGATGCGAAGTGTTCCGGGATTGGTGGAAGCAACTTCAAGCGCTAGTTTGGTAAAACCGGAAATTTTGGTAGTACCCAAACCGCAACGCGCCGCAGATTTGGGAGTAACCGTACAGTCAATTGCCCGTACCGCAACATTAGCTACCATTGGCGATAACGACGCTAACTTAGCAAAATACAATCTTCCCGATCGCCAAATTCCCATTCGAGTACAAATCGATCCCAAAGCGCGAGAAGACATCACAAATATAAGAAATCTCCAAGTTCCCACACAAAATGGCGGTTTAGTTCCTTTATTAGCAGTAGCAGATATCCGTTTTGGTAGCGGTGAGGCGACTATCAACCGCTTTGATAGAATGCGTCAAGTTTCGGTAGAAGCTAACTTGCAGGGTATTTCTTTAGGACAAGGATTGCAAGCAGTAAATCAATTACCGGCGATGAAAAATTTACCACCCGAAGTAGCGCGACGTTCGGCTGGAGATGCGGAAATTATGGAGGAAATTTTCGGACGCTTCGGTACTGCATTGGGTTTAGCCGTGATGATGATTTACTCAATCTTGGTGTTGTTGTACAATAATTTTCTACATCCAATCACTATAATGGTGGCGCTTCCTTTGTGTTTGGGTGGTACTCTATTAGCATTGCTCATAGCTCAAAAAGCCTTGGGACTATATGCTTTAATTGGTATTGTATTACTGTTGGGAATTGTCACCAAAAACTCAATTCTGCTAGTAGATTATACAATTATCGGTTTAGAACAAGGTAAAAAGCAACGTCAAGCACTCTTAGACGCTGGTGTATCCCGCTTGCGTCCAATTTTGATGACTTCTCTTTCCACAATCGCCGGTACTTTTCCCCTAGCATTAGGGCTTGGTGCTGGTGCAGAAGTTCGTCAATCAATGGGCGTTGCCGTTATCGGTGGTTTTACAACTTCTACTTTATTAACTCTAGTAGTCGTACCAGTTTTATTCACCTACGTTGATAATTTTCAACATTGGATTCTCAATATAGTGAAATACGGTTTTAGAAAGAAACCACGCCGTCAAGTTGCAGAAGTTCCAGATGTTAAGTTTCCACCCGCTAGTTAAGAGTTTGGAGTTAGGAGTTAGGAGTTAGGAGTTAGGAGTTAAGCTGTTGTGCATTAAAAATGCACAATACTCTTGTCAAAAGTCAAAAGTCCGGCATTCAAAAGTAAAGACAGTTTGAGGCATCATTATCAAATAGAATAATATACAACTTAGATGCGTAGCAGCTTAAGAGTTCTAAATTAAAAAGTCTTCCCCCTCTACCCCCTCTACCCCCTCTACCCCCTCTACTGTCTACCTTCTCCCCCCACGAATCAATGATTCAGATGACGGACGTTGCCACTTATATTTGTCTTAATAGTCGATGGTAGAAATTATGCCAGAGCTTTCCAATATTCCTAAAACAGAAGAAAAAGCACCATCCTTTAGCGCTAAAAACCAAAATGGAGATTTGGTGAAGCTAGAAGATTTCCATTCTAATTGGCTTGTTCTTTACTTTTACCCAAAAGACGATACACCAGGTTGTACTGTCGAAGCAAAAGATTTTAGCGAATACTCACAACAGTTTAATGCCTTGGGAGCGAAAATTCTGGGGGTTAGTCCCGATTCAGAAAAATCTCATTGCAAATTTATTAACAAACATAATTTATCAATTCAGCTTTTAAGCGATCCGGAACACCAAGTATGTGAAGCTTATGGTGTATGGCAATTAAAAAAGTTTATGGGTAAGGAATATATGGGAGTTATACGCTCCACTTTTTTGATTGCACCCGATGGTAAATTAGCTTTTTTATTCACAAATGTACGAACTAAAGGTCATGTGGAGAAAGTATTAAACAAGTTACATGAATTACTTGAAAATTAATTCTTTTTTTCTTGCAACCCACATTCGGTACTCTAGCTGTTAAGCTATTGTGCATTAAAAATGCACAATAGCAAGGCAAGAGGCTGTCATGCTGAAGGCAAAAGGGATAAGATTTTTAGCTTTTAAATAATATTTCTAAATATACTACTTTTATGTCTAGCAGCTTATAAGTTCATGAATACTACAAAATTTAAAAGAATAATAGTATTTATGAACTAATTTTTTAATTATTTTTAGTTATAGTCTTAATAATAAGTAATATTATTAACAGAAAGTTAATTCTTTTTAATGCTTTTTTGGAACAATTAGAGTACTTATGGTGTTACGGCTATTCTTAAGATATAGCAACAGTACTCAAATCATCTGGAGTTAGATTTGAGTGTATAACTTCGCCGTCGCGAAACCAAACAATACGTCCTGTTTGACGAGCAACTTCAGGTTCGTGAGTTACCATCACCACAGTAATTCGGGTACTATTAAGTTCGGTAAAAATATCTAGTACTTCTTGAGTTGTGCGCGAATCAAGTGCGCCAGTAGGTTCGTCAGCTAGGAGTAAAACGGGACGATTGATAATAGCACGGGCGATCGCCACACGTTGTTGTTGTCCCCCCGATAGCTGATTGGGTTTATTATTTAAGCGTTGTTCTAAACCAACTCGTTTTAAAGCTTCAATTCCCCGATCTCGTCTTTCAGCATTAGGTACGCTAGCATAAAGCATCGGTAACATAACATTTTCTAATGCCGTAAGTTGAGGTAGTAAGTGGAATTGCTGAAAAACGAAGCCTAATTTTCTATTGCGAATATGTGCTAATTGGGTATCATCCATTTGCGCCACATCCACATTATCTAAATAATATTTTCCTGAGGTGGGACGATCTAAACAACCGATAATATTCATTGCCGTAGACTTACCAGAACCACTTGGTCCCATAATCGAACAATATTCGCCTTGTTCTACAACTAGATTGACATCATTTAGTGCTTTTACCTGAGTTTCCCCACTACCATAAATTTTAAAAATATTTTCTAAACGAATAATATTAGTCATTAGTTATTAGTTATTAGTTATTAGTTATTAGTTATTAGTTATTAGTTATTAGTTATTAGTTGTTAGTTATTAGTTGTTAGTTGTTAATTGTTCACTGTTTAAGCACTTCTCAAAGCTACAATTGGGTCGAGTTTAGCAGCGCGACGTGCGGGAAAAACGCCGAAAAATAAACCGATCGCGCCAGAAATACCAACAGCAGAAATAATTGCAACAGAAGAAATTCCCGCTTCTAAGGGACTTAAAGCTGCGACTAAGAAAATGCCGCCAACGCCAATAGCAGTACCAATTAAGCCGCCAGCAGCGGAAACAATTACTGCTTCAATCATGAACTGTAATAAAATATCTTGTTGAGTTGCACCAATTGCTTTTCGCAGTCCAATTTCTTGGGTACGTTCAGTAACAGAAACGAGCATAATATTCATGATACCGATGCCGCCGACGAATAAAGAAATACTCGCAATTGCAGCTAGCATAATTGTTAGCGCCCCAGTTATTTGACTAACTGTTTGTTGTGCATTTTTTTGAGAACTAACTGTAAAATCATCTTCACCAATAATTTTATGTCGCAAACGCAATAAATTTCTAATTTGAAACTCTGCGGCATCTACAGTATTACGATTGGTTGCAGAAACTACAAGGTAATCTAATGCAATACCGTAGGGAGAATTTTTTCCTACAAGTCTATTTGCTGAGGTTGTGATGGGTATCAATGCAGCTTCATCGTAATTTTGACCACCTAATCCCGAACCTTTACCTTCTAATGTTCCAATGATTTGAAACGTGGTGTTTTTAATTCGCAATTGCTTGCCTAAAGGATTGGTACTACCAAAAAGTTTTTCTACTAAATCGGCACCTAATACAGCTACTTGATTGCTGCGTTTAATATCTATTTCATCGAAAAAGCGTCCTTTCGCAATTTCAAAATCTCGCACGAGTGGAAAATCAGGCGTAGTACCAATTATATTCACATCAGTGTTTCTATTACGATAAGTCACCACATATCTTCGATTTAACTCCGGCGCAACTCCTGCGACTGTGGGAACTTGGGTTGCAATAGCTTGGGCATCAGCCAATACCAAGCTTTTGGGAGTTTCTCTAGTAATTTGCTGAGTTTCTTGATTTCCTGGAATTACAAATAATACATTTGCTCCGAGAGATTCTAATTGTTTGTTAACAAACTTTTGTCCCCCTTCACCAATACCAATCATGGCAATTACCGAAGCATTACCGATTACAATCCCTAGCATGGTAAGGGTACTACGTAATTTATTTGATAGCAGGGTTTTACCCGCCATCTGCACACTTTCTAAAAAATTCATTTATTAGTTAGTTGATTGTTGGTTGCTTGTGGAGTTAAGAGTCTTGTGTGAGTAGTGAGTAGTGAGCAGTGAGTAGTGAGTAGTGAGTAGTGAGTAGTGAGTAGTTAAAAATTATCTCTCCCTCTCTCCCTCTCTCCCTCCCTCCCTCTCCTCATCACTTATTGCGTTGCTCTAACATTTTCTTGATTTTGTAGTCATTAGGAGGGCTGGTAAAAATGCGATCGCCTTTTTGCAATCCTTGTAATATTTGTGTTTCGTTTCCAACTTGGGAGCCAATTGTGACTTTACGAAACTTGGCTTTGTTGTCTGCGTCTGGTGCTAAAACGCCTGTTTGACCTTTTTCTGTGACGATAGTAACTGTTGGCACCCATAAGGCTTTTACATCGTCGCCTAAAAAAGTCAAATTTACGTTTAAACCGGAACGAAGTTTATCTTTACCTGTATTAATTTCAATTCGCACTTGAAACAATGTTACCCCTTGTTCGATTACAGCTTCGGGAGCAATCAAACGTACTTTTCCCTTGAAAATTTCCTCAGGATAAGCATCGGCAAGTATGTCTACTTGTTGTCCAACTTTGATTTGACTAATGTCAGCTTCGGGGACATTCGCTAATACTTCTAATCCTCGTGCTAGGGCAACTATAGAACTAGATGTGGCTGAGGCGCTGCTAGAAGCGGAAGTAGTAGGAGTAACAAAAGCTCCGACATTAGCAAATTTTTGCGTAATAGTACCAGAAAATGGAGCGCGGATAATTGTGTTATCTAAATTTACTTGCTCGGTTTTGAGTTGCGCTTGTGCTGCACTGACGGCGGCGGCTGCGCTGGCAATTTCTTGAGGGCGGGAACCACTTTCTAACAATTGCAATTGAGCGCCTGCTTCTTCTACAGATGCTTTGAGTCGAGCAATTTCTTCAGGGCGACTACCGCTTTTTAATAAAGCTAATCTTTTTTGGGCTTCGAGTAAATTTGCGATCGCTGTATTATCTTCACTAACAAATTGATCTAGCCTCTCTTTCTCTACAGCCCCTTGAGTATACAAGTTTCGGTAACGCCTCACCTGTTCGTTAGTAAAATCTACTCTTGAAGAAGCAGCATTTACCTGTGCTTGGGCTTGAGCAATTTCTTGGGGACGATTTCCCCGCACTCCAGCAGCCAGTTGTGCTCGGGCTTGTGCCAAACGCGCTTTGGCTTGACTAATTTCTTGGGGACGAGAACCAGCTTTTTGTTGGTCTAATTGTGCTAATCGTTGTGCTAAATTGGCACGAGCTTGTAAGATTCGTGCCTGAATATCTGCACTATCCATCCTGGCAAGAATTTGTCCTTGTTTTACTGTGTCACCTTGTTCTACATATAATTGGGTCACTGTACCGCCGTTTTTGGGGCTAATATTTACATTTTGAACTGGCACAATTTTTCCGCTAGCATTCAAAAGTAAAGTCACTTTTTTATCTTCTACAGAGACAGTAAGTTCCGTTATGTCTTGTTGGTTTTTTGCTCGATTGACAAAAACGTAGGTGGCAAACGTGCCAAATACTACAATCATTACTGCCAAAAAAGCTCCGAACCAGGGAGGTAATCGTTTAACTTTACCGATTACGGGGATTTCTATGGGTGTAGCCATAACAGCAGTGATAAATATTAGAAGGAGTTTGGGTAAGGTAAAGTAGAAGTTACAAGACGGAACTCATAGCTTTAAGAAAAGTCTTAATAATACGGTGTTACGTTTGCATTTTGGTAAACTAAAATTCAACCATCTACCTTCGCGCAAGGCATTTCATATCAAATTAAAAAGAGAAAAATAAGTTCCCTTGTATTTGTTTAACTTTTTTAATAGTAGCCTTTCCAACTGACATCTGACTTACCCTTTGGGGTGACTTTAGTCATGATTAATTGATCGTGATTAATTAATAACCGAAATACAGACGAGAGGAACAAATGACCACAGAAAAAAGACAAATGACGAGCACCCTGCCAAATTTTTTTAGGAGAAAAAAAATTGGCAAGGAACCCTTGATTGTAAAATTTAGCTGTCATCAACAGCCCAGATGGTTTAAGCTATCTGAAAGATTCTTTAATTTGTGGCAAAGAGGCGGTAGTGTGCCTAAACGAGTTGGATTAATTTCTTTTCTATTTCTAGTTAGCTTTATTAGCGTCCCCAAGGTTAACGCCCAAGCATTAGTACCTCACACGGTACAACTTGATGCAGCAAAGTTAGAGCAGCAAGGGTTAGTTCTTGCTCAGGAAGCTGCGCAATTAGCACAATTTCGGCAGTATGACTTGGCGATGCCACGGGCACGTTTGGCTACTCAACTTGCTCCTAATAGTGATAAAGTTTGGTTTCTATTGGGAGGATTATATTTACAATCCCAAGAGCTTGATAAATCCATTACTGCTTTAAAAAAGGCACAAAGCCTTAATGCTAAAAATGCCGAAACTTATTTTGCTTTAGGCTCTGCTTATTTTCAACAGCAAAAATATCAATCAGCAATTAAAGAATATAAGGCAGGTTTAAGGATAAAACCCAACGACCCAGAAGGGTTATTTGATTTAGGCAATGCTTATTATATGCTAGGTAAATTACCCCAAGCTGTAATTGAGTACAAAAAATCTATTGTTCAAAAGCAAGATTTTTGGCCTGCTGTTAACAATATTGGATTAATTTTTTACGAACAAGGCGATATCAAAAGCGCTATGAATCAATGGCAGCAAGCCATTGCTAAAGCCAACAATGTAAAACAACCAGCCGCCGAACCTCAATTAGCATTAGCTGTTGCTTTATACACTAGGGGCGACAAAGGCCAACGCCAAAGGGGTTTGGCAATGGGAGAAGCCGCACTGCGCCTCGACGAACGTTATGCCAATTTAGATTTTCTCAAAGAAAATCTTTGGGGCAATCGTTTACTATCCGATACCAAAAAATTCCTAGAATTACCCAGTATTCAAGCTGCTTTAAATGAACAACCCTTCTCCCAACCCGTCGGACAATAATTTTTACTTCGGTAATATTAATATTGGGGGACCTTATTTTTTCATCAATGTCCAGGTAGCTTGCCATTAGTCTTTCTATAGACTATTGCCTAAAAGTACATATAGCAGTACATATATATTATTAATGGGGACGGTAAACATCAAACCAAAACTATAAAAATGTGGAAAAACCTGTTAGAACTGACTAATTGGGAAGCGGTTAACAGATTGGATGGGAAGGGAATTTGAGCAACAGTATTGTAGATGGGGCGTATCTCCGCTTTTGAGAAGCTAACGCTTATACCTATCCTACAGCTAAGCCTTGGGGGGTATAATCCATTTAATCCGTCAATAATATGCTCAAATTCCGAAGTTTTCCACATTTTTTGCAGATAGGAACAGCCCGGCTTAATTGATGGATGACTATTTCCCTTCTTTGGTTTTAAGAAGCGTTATTATCTTTGGGTAGTAGTGCGATGATTTGTTCGACAAACTGTTGATGATCCACCACAGGTTTGGAAATATAAGCATCAGCACCACTTTGCCGCAAAAAGCTTTCGCGATCGCCTTCCATAGCGTGGGCTGTGACCAAGATAATAGGTAATGTTGCTGTTTGTGGATCGGATTTCAACATTTGTGTAATTTTGATACCATCAACAGACTTACCTTCATAAACACTTCTAGAGAGAGAAACATCCATTAAAATAATATCTGCTTCTTTGGCTTGGGCAATTTTGATTACTTCGTCTACATTTTCAGTGTGTTTAACATCTAAACCTCCGCGTTTAGTTAAAATTTTGGAAAAAACGCGGGCATTAACAAGATCGTCTTCGACAATCAAAACAGTTTTCATGGCAATTAATCACGCTCTTAGATGTGAGGGGGATGGACGATTAAGATAGCACGATTTATACCGTGTCTACGTTCAAAAAATCAATTTTTATTATCCTTGTTAACAAGGATAATACTACCTAAGAAGTAAGACATAAATATCAAGATGAGGGTGATGAAAAGGATTTCATCCTTTATAAGTAAGGTTAATGCTTTTATTCGTGACGGCAATATTTGTGTAGTTAAAGTTCAGGGAAAAAACTCATGGCAAAACAGTTAAACCTTCTCTCGACGGGACAGGTAATCACTACAGCCTTGCATACGGAAATGCAAAGGTCTTATCTTGAATATGCCATGAGTGTAATTGTGGGACGTGCTCTACCCGATGTACGCGATGGCTTGAAGCCGGTTCATCGGCGAATTTTGTACGCTATGCACGAACTCGGTTTAACTCCGGATAGACCTTACCGAAAATGTGCTCGTGTAGTTGGTGACGTACTAGGTAAGTATCACCCCCACGGAGATCAATCTGTATACGATGCTTTAGTCCGTTTGGTACAGTCTTTTTCCTGTCGTTATCCTTTATTGGGAGGACACGGTAACTTTGGTAGTGTAGATAACGATCCTCCGGCCGCAATGCGTTACACGGAAACCCGCCTCGCGCCTATTAGTCATGAAGGAATGCTGGCGGAAATCGGCGAAGAAACTGTAGAGTTCATCGGCAACTTTGATAATTCTCAGCAGGAACCAACTGTTTTACCCGCGCAGTTACCATTTTTGTTGCTTAATGGTTGTGCTGGGATTGCTGTGGGTATGGCTACAAATATTCCACCACATAATTTAGGTGAAGTGGTAGATGGGTTGATTGCTTTGATTGACAACCCAGAGCTATCTGACGAAAAATTATTTAAAATTATACCTGGACCAGATTTTCCCACCGGCGGTGAAATTGTTGGAAAAGATGGTATCCGCGAAGCATATACCACTGGTAGAGGTGGTATTTTGTTGCGGGGGGTTGTGAATGTAGAGGAAGTCCCTACCGGACGAGGTAATAAAAAACGCCAGGCGATTGTAGTCACGGAATTACCTTATCAAGTTAATAAGGCTGGTTGGATTGAAAAAGTTGCCGACTTAGTTAATCAAGGGCGGTTAGCAGGAATTGGTGACATCCGCGATGAAAGCGATCGCGATGGAATGCGGGTAGTAATCGAATTAAAGCGCGATGCTAATGCAGAGGAAGTTCTGCAATATTTGTATCATCAAACTGCTCTGCAAACTACTTTCGGTGCAATTCTTTTGGGGATAATTGACTCACAACCCCGCCAACTAAGTTTGCGTCAACTATTGCAAGAGTTTTTAGATTTCCGCGAACAAACTCTTAATCGTCGCTACTCTCATGAATTAGGTAAAGCAGAAAGTCGGTTGCACACTGTCTCGGGTTTACTGAGTGCACTTTCTCAAGTAGATGAAGTGATCGAGATTTTACGACAGGCTCCTGACGGTTCTACTGCAAAAGTTGCTCTTATAAGTAGACTGGAATTGAGTGAAGTGCAAGCCGATGAAATTTTGGCAATGCCACTGCGACGACTCACTGGTATGGAGCGACAAAAATTACAGCAAGAGTACGAAGAACTTGAAAACACAATTAATACGTTACGTAAATTACTCGATGATCGAAAAGAATTACTTAAAAGTCTAAAAAAAGATTTGCGCAGTTTAAAACGTTCTTATAACGATAAACGACGCAGTAAATTTGTAGAAAAGCCAGATAGTAAAGCATTTATCCGAAAAAACAATAAAAGTAACCAAAAAGAGAAAGGTGCTAAATCTAAAGTCGGCAGTGCACAAATACAGGCACCTGTTGAAGACGTAGTATTATATTTTTCGCAGCGCGGCTACGTGCGACGAATTACTTCATCTTCAAAAAGGTCGAAATCTGATAGCGGAGTACCCGATTATGATTTCATCATTCAATCTCACGAAACTCATACTCAAAAAGATTTACTAGTTATAACTAGCGGTGGTAAAGTCTACCCTTTGCAAATAGGAGAAATTCCGGCGACAACAGCGCGTGCTCCCCGGGGAACGCCGTTAATCACTTTGTTAACATCTACTGCTCAAAGTCAAGGAGAATCTATTGTCGGCCGTTTAATAATTCCAGATAATTCAGCGAATACAGATATAGTTCTTTTAACAAAACAAGGACGTATTAAACGTCTTTCAGGAAAAGAATTGACTAATATAACTCGTCGTGGAGCCACTATTTTAAAACTGAAAGATGATGATGAATTGTTATTAACTCAGTATGTGAATCCAGGGGAACATTTAGTTCTAGCTAGTTCTGGTGGAAGACTGCTGCATTTTGAAGTTACGGACGCGCAGCTTCCTTGTATGGGACGTACTGCTGTTGGTTTGCAGGCGTTACGCGTAGGTAAACAACATCAAATAGTTGGCTGCACTGCTTTTAGTAAAAATTATAATTTATTGTTGGTGACTCAAGAAGGATATGCCAAACAAATTAGTCCAAGTAAATTGAAATTAGCCAATCGCGGTGATTTAGGGGCTCAAGCATTTAAGTTTGCGATCCCAACGGACAACCTTGCAGGTATAGCCTTAGTCAAACCGGAGACTGAAATAGCCCTTGTCACGAGCAATCAACGAGTAATACGTCTGAATGGGGAAAGTGTATCTTTATTGAATAAAAGTGATAAGGGTGAAAAAGTTGTAGAACTTAACCGCGATGAAAAAATTGTCACCGTTCACGAAATTAAAACTGAAAATAATTCCTAATTTATAATGGCGGATTTATTAATAAGTAGCTCGGTTTTGAAAATAGTAATTGGGAATAGTGAATGGTGAATAGCGAAAGGTGCGACCCTTAGGGAAACCCCAAGGGTCGCAACTTTTCAGTCTTAGTGAGTAGTGAGTAGTAACAAGGCTTTTAACTAAATTTACATTACTTAATACCGCTTGGTTTAAGCTGCTACGCATCTAAGTTGTATATTATTCTATTTGATAATGATGCCTCAAACTGTCTTTACTTTTGAATGCCGGACTTTTGACAAGAGTATTGTGCATTAAAAATGCACAACAGCTTATTTATGCCGACTTACTTAACTTTATAGGGAGTACCTATCTACAGAAATCGTACCGCCGGTTTATAAAAATTTCTCATCAGCCGTACCTAAACCTACAATAATGTTGCTCGCAGCCGGGCAATACAGACGTTAAGACAATTTATTTTCATCAGCCCAACTATTGCTAAGCTGATGTGCAGCGGGCATTGAATAATGCAAAAATTTGAAAAACTTGTAGTGCGTACGTACCCGTTGTGTGCGCGTACCTTTATGTCGTCCCGGAGGGACTTAGCGCTTAGATCTTGCTCGCTAGTAATATACAAATTAAATGCGTAGCAGCTTAGTGGGTAATTCATTAATCACCCCTTTGACTTCGTGCTTTGAAATTGTAAGTCTTGAGTCATACCAATTTTGTATGAGAATGTGCGGACAAAACCCCCAGATGGGGAATCCTGGAGCTATAGGTACAAAGCCTACTAAGTTAGACTTCCGACGTATCTTTACACAGAAATAATATCAATACCGCTCTATAAGAAAATTTATCTTTTAGGAAAGGCAAGGAAAGCCGAGCAAGGGTCAGAAAAATATTATATTGATAAATATTTTAAATGTTTCATACAGTACAATTATAAAATAGTCAATATTTAATTACATTTTTGTTGAAAAAATTTGTTTTTTTTAAAAAAATTGCTCTACAATGTTACAAAAGGTAATAAAAATTAGGATTTCAACCTGGAGTAATAATTATGACAGACTCAACTAAAACACCTGTTGCGACAAATGAAGAACGTAATGCTTGGCGTTGGGGTTTTACTCCTCAAGCTGAGGTTTGGAATGGTCGTTTAGCGATGATTGGTTTTTTGGCTGCTGCTTTAATTGAACTCTTTTCTGGTGAAGGTTTTCTACACTTCTGGGGTATTCTGTAAGTTTTAAGACCTTGGATATCGAAACTTTAAATTGATTATTTAACGAAATAAAGACCTGAGAGTGCTAATTGTCTCCCAGGTTTTTTTATAGTTATTTGTCGTCGTTTGCGGAAACTAGAATATTTCCGGGAGCAACGCGACCAAATTTTTGCAAAGGCTGCGCTAAATGCAGCCTTTCGCCTCTTGGTTTTTAAACCAATTGAGTGGTGTTTTAAGCCGTATCTCTCTATAAAGAAAGCATCTGGGGGGTTTTCGGTCTGACAAATTACCGAATGTAAATAATCTGCTAGTTAGCGGATATATTCTTTAAGAACACTGTTACGATTGGGGTGACGCAACTTACGAAGTGCTTTTGCTTCGATTTGACGAATACGTTCGCGAGTTACATTAAAAATTTGTCCAATTTCTTCAAGAGTTTTCATGCGACCATCATCTAAACCATAGCGGAGTCTGAGAACGTCGCGTTCGCGAGGGCTGAGACTATCTAAGACTTTTTCGAGGTCTTCGCGTAATAAACTCTTGGAAACTTGGTCTTCTGGTGTTTCTCCATCGGACTCAATGAAGTCACCCAAGCGGGAGTCTTCTTCTTTACCTATGGGAGTTTCTAAAGAAATTGGTAGCTGAGCAGATTTTGCAATGAATCTCAGCTTTTCAATAGTCATCTCCATGCGAGTAGCTATTTCTTCCTCAGTGGGCTTGCGTCCCATTTCTTGAGAAAGTAGCTTAGTGGTTTTCTTAATACGGGAAATGGTTTCATAAAGGTGAACTGGTAGACGAATCGTCCGAGATTGATCGGCGATCGCGCGAGTTATGGCCTGACGAATCCACCATGTAGCATAGGTAGAAAACTTATAACCTTTTTCGTGATCGAACTTTTCTGCGGCACGAATCAAACCAAGACTACCTTCCTGAATCAAATCTTGGAAAGATAAACCGCGATTCATGTATTTCTTAGCAATCGAAACTACAAGGCGCAGGTTAGATTGAACCATTTTGTCTTTCGCCCTACGTCCGACATGAAGGCGATAACGGAATTGTGGCAAAGGCAATTGTACGGCTTGTGCCCATTCGCTGTGTTTTGGTTCCCTCTCCAATTGCTGCAAGAGTCTTTCGTATACTCTTTCTAATTCGAGTAAATCGGCAATTTTACGTGCCAATTCGATTTCTTCATCTGCTCTGAGAAGGCGAATTCTACCAATTTCCTGTAAGTACAGGCGAATAGAATCTTCTGTATAGTGCTTTTTCTTTGCTTGTGTCCGACGACGTCCTTTAGCGGCTTTTCCAGACTTTGCTGCGTCACCGGATTGAGGATCTAAAAATTCTTCCTCTTCGCTTTCATTAATTAGTAAGTCTTCTTCTTCTTCTTCTTCGATTAAGAGTTCTAACTCCATCTCGGGCTGATTTATCATTCCTAGGTTAGGTTGATAAATATTTTCGAGTACGTTGTTAGCCTGGTTCATGCCGCGTTCCTCATGCTCCTTGCAGAATCAATTACTCAATAAAGGTGTTTACCGTACTTATAGGTGTTAGCTATAAAGTTTGCACGGTTGTGTTAATCAAAGGGCTAAGCCCACTTTTCATAAATGCTAGAAGTTTTTGCATTTGCAACAGTTTTCTGCCTAAAACACACGACCTTACAAAATTTAAACAACAAATCGCTTATTCCAAAATAGAAAACACGTTGTTGCATAAATAAAGTTCTTTTGATGTCGATAACTTCTGAAGCACTGAAAAGTAAACACCATGTCTAATGTCGTTACTTAAAACTTTCGACTTGTTTTGAGAAAAACTAAAATTTCCGGTCATCAATAAACGAGTACATATTAAAGTAATACGACTTGGGTAAGATTTTCCAGAAAGACTGTTCCGATTGTAGCCTGTTTCACAGAAATTGCACTATGCATCATGTGGTATCCATAAACTAATAAACTTATTAATGGTCTGTTTTAGCAAAAACACATTGAAGATTGTAGCCATATTGTGTAATTTTTTTCTAAAATTAGTTACATTACACTAGCCTCTGTGTTTGTGAAATTACTTCAATACTCCCACATGTGTTTAACTAAAGGACTCGTGTACAACATGATTCACCTGCGATGACCTTAATTTTAAAATCGTGAAAACTTGGGACAATCAAAATTACAGACTGCAGATGTTCCTTGGTAACAAATATCCTCTCCTTCAAGGACGAAATATCCATTGCAAATACTTTGTTACCTTTATCTGAAAACGGCTTTCGGTAAGTAAGATAGAATCGTATTTCACGAGTCTTTTACTGACCACTGGAATTTCTTGGCTGAAAATATACACAAATTGCGACATTACTCTTTGTAGCTAAGCAACCCGATTTATTAAATTCATTCGCTTACAACTACACCTTAGCGCACCATTCAAATTTCAGCCTTAAGAAAGTTGACAAAATTTTTCAGGTTGATACATCAATATTATTGCGACCGCCATTTGACACAGAATTTCTAAGATTTTCGATGTGAGCTTCAACCAAGACTCATTACCCATAAGAAAAGTGCAAAATTTATAACTCAGCAGTTTGTAGTATAAGACAGTATACTTTACAATAAATTCCCCCAAAAATAATTATACTTCTGTAGGAACTTAAACTCAGTAATATATACTCAATATCTACCGATTAGTAAGACTGTTACAAAAAACTGTAAAGTTATTGCGCTGGATATTCTGTTCATCTTTGACTTTACCTCTTCCGGAAGATTGACAAATTTACTTATTTGTAGGTCAATTTTCATTTCTGAATAAATAATTTTGTACGATTGCCATATCTAAGTTAATTAAACTACATATAGTAATTTTTCTTAAATAGAAGTATAAAAGAGAATTTGTATTACAAAACAAATTATTTTAATGTTAGCAAAATTAGACTATAGATAACCGCAAGCAAAGGAATCTAGTTTTTGTAGATATCAAGAAAGCAATCGTTAGTTAAAAGCAAGTAAAAGGCTCCCAATATAATTTTTTTAGGAGAAAAAGATTATATTGGGAGCCCGTAAAATTTGATTACCGATCGCCAATCATAGATAAGTAATTTGGGATTAAAAACAAAACGGATATTAAATATCCAAATCTGTGAGGTTCAGTTTAGAACTGTGAGTTTCGATAAATTCCCGACGAGGTGCAACGCGATCGCCCATTAAGATTGTGAAAATCCTGTCGGCTTCTGCTGCATCTTCAATTTCTACTTTTTTCAAGGTTCGGGTTTCAGGATTCATGGTAGTGTCCCAAAGTTGAGTTGCCATCATTTCACCCAAACCCTTAAATCTTTGGATGGTGTATTTGGCGTTTTGGGGCATCTCATTGTTAACCAGGTTTTGCAATTCGCGATCGCTATAGCAATAGTAATGATTGCGTCCCCGTTCGACTTTGTATAATGGCGGGCAAGCTATATAAATGAAACCTTCTTGGACTAAGGCTTTCTGATATCTGTAAAAGAAAGTCAACAATAAAGTCCGAATGTGCGCTCCATCTACGTCAGCATCTGTCATGATGATGATGCGGTGATATCGAAGCTGAGATGAATCAAACTCATCACCTTTAACACCTAAGCCTAATGCAGTGATTAGAGACTGAATTTCGTTATTTTTGTAGATTTTACTATCGTCGGTTTTCTCAATATTGAGAATTTTACCGCGCAAAGGAAGAATTGCTTGGAAACGTCTGTCGCGCCCTTGCTTGGCACTTCCCCCCGCTGAATCTCCTTCCACAAGATAGATTTCTGACTCAGCAGGATCGCGAGAAGAACAATCTGCTAACTTACCGGGTAATGGTGAAGATTCTAGCACCGATTTGCGCCGTACCAATTCCCGCGCATGACGGGCAGCTTCTGCGGCTTTAAATGCCTGAATTGCTTTATCTAAAATGGTATCGACAACGTTGGGATGAAATTCTAAGTATTCGCTGAGAACTTCTCCTACAAAAGAATCTACAATTCCTCTAACTTCGGTGTTACCCAATTTAGTCTTAGTTTGTCCTTCAAATTCCGGCTCGGGTACTTTTACCGAAATTACCGCAGTCAAACCTTCGCGCACGTGATCGCCGCTGAGATTAGATTCGTTTTCTTTAATTTTGTTACGTTTGCGAGCAACACTATTTAAAGTACGAGTCAGAACTGTTTTTAAACCTTCCAGGTGCGTACCACCATCAACGGTACGAATATTGTTAGCAAAACCTAGCAAATTATCCGAGTAAGCGTCAATACACCACTGGAGGGCTACTTCCACCTGTACGTTATTGCGTTCGCCTTGGACGTAAATTATTTCCTCATGTAGCGACTGTTTGTCGCTATTCATATAAGCTACATATTCTTTTATTCCACCCTTGTATTCATAAACTTCAACTTTTGGAGTATCGCTTTTGAGCAATTCTAAACGATTATCTATGAAGGAAATTTTTACACCCGCATTTAGATACCCCAACTCTCGCAAACGGCTGGATAAAGTATTGTAGTCAAATTCAATAACGGTGGTAAAAATTTGTGCATCTGGCTTGAAGCTAACGCGGGTTCCAGTACGGTTTTCTTTAGAAGGGGCAGTTTTTAACTCAGAAACCGCAGCACCACGTTCGTAGCGTTGGGTATGAACTTTATTATTTCGCCAAATAGTAACTTCCAGCCATTCTGAAAGGGCGTTAACTACAGAAACGCCTACACCGTGTAATCCCCCTGATACTTTGTATCCACCGCTACCAAATTTACCTCCGGCGTGCAACACCGTCAATACAGTTTCCAACGCTGATTTTCCGGTCTGGGGGTGTACATCGGTAGGAATACCCCGACCATCATCTGTTACAGTACAAGAACCATCGGCGTTGAGTTCCACCTCTATATGGGTGCAGTAACCTGCCAAAGCTTCATCAATAGAATTATCAACCACCTCGTAAACTAGGTGGTGCAGTCCTCTCGGACCAGTAGTACCGATGTACATCCCCGGACGTTTACGAACGGGTTCGAGACCTTCGAGAACTTGAATCTGCTCGGCATTGTAACTGCTCGTCATGAAAATCTCCTGATTCTTGGGGCTGAGGTCGCCTAAAAAAGCATAAAACTCAAAAACACTACCAGATTCTAGCACAAAAGCCTTGCTGGCGAATGTAGAGCTATTAGAAGTGAAATTTATCCCCAGGGTTGTATACGCTTAAGAAAATAACTGGTTCTGGTAAATTTTACTCTTTTGAGTTCTACAAAATACGCTCTATGACTTTGAATTAAGGTTTTAACTGCCTGTAAAGGCGATGATTAGAAAATCAGTAAAAAATTATAAATTAAAAGTTCAAGGTTAAAAATTATTTCTTTTTACTTTTGACTCACAGATTTTACATTAAAGAATGGTATATCACGACTCTGAGTGATGGAGTTTTTCGTGCGGGCTTACTTAAACGCCCAAGCTCTCGGATTCATCAATGAAATTGATTTAAAATCGGTTGAATCTTTATACAAATGAACGGATGACAAAGTTAATTGTAATTTGCGGCGCGACGGCAACAGGTAAATCTGGCTTGGCCTTAGCTTTGGCTCAGCGCTGTGGTTCTATAATTATTAGTGCTGATTCTCGCCAAGTTTACCGGGAGTTTAACATCGGCACTGCAAAACCTACAATTACTGAACAAAATTTAGTACCGCATTATCTGATTGATATATGCAATCCAACACACACAATGACGGTTGCTGAATATCAACAGCAAGCACAGAATTTAATTTTACATCAAAAGTTACCCCCCATCTCCCAATCTTCTCATACTCCTATCTTTTTAGTAGGTGGTACTGGGCTATATATCAAATCAATCGTGCGCGGAATGAAAATTCCTAGAGTTGCACCCCAAACAGAATTGCGATCGCAACTTCTGAGTATGGATCAAGTTCAACTCTACGCAATGTTAAAACAAGTTGATTCTGTTGCAGCAAAAAAAATTCATCCTCACGATTCTGTACGGACTTTAAGGGCATTAGAGGTATTCTATATTACTGGCATGCCAATTTCCGATTTACAGGGAGAAAATCCACCAGATTATCCGATTTTTCAAATTGGTTTGGATTGCGATGTTAACCATTTAACAAATCGGATTGCACGTCGAACGGAGAGTATGTTACAAGATGGTTTTGTTGAGGAAGTCGAATATCTTTGTCAAAAGTATGGGGTAGATTTACCTTTACTCAATACTTTGGGATATCAAGAAATCAAACAATATTTAGCTGGAGATATTTCTTTGGATGAAGCAAAAGATAAAATAGTTTTACATACGCGGCAATTTGCCAAACGTCAGCGTACTTGGTTTAGAAAAGATTCTCAAATTTGTTGGTTTGATGCTGAGTCTTCCGATTTATTGGAGCAAGTTTGGTGGCGAATTCAAGAGTTTCTTGCAGGTGAGAATTTGGATAGTTTTACTTCAGCAAGAGCATAATTGTAATTTTCTGTATTTTATAGTATAACTATTAAAATTAATTCTAAATTTGGAAAACTCTTTCCTATGATGGGAGAGTTAATCACTTATCTAATATATTTTTTAATCATCAAAAATATGAAATTTTACAATGAACAATACAATTGGGAATGTATTATTATTAATATCTATAATTTTAAATAGTTTATTTTTCTTATTTATTATTTTGTTCGCTTCCCGAAAAGGTGGAATACCCTATATCAAAAGTATAATTTCAAATTTTGTAAATAAATCTAATAAAAATGGTTTGAATATTAATGCTTATTACAAACATAAAAAGAGTCAATTTGAAATACTGCCTAAATCAAATGATTCGATTATATTTTTAGGGGATAGTTTAACGGATCAAGGTGAATGGGTTGAATTATTCGGGAATCCTAATATCAAAAACCGAGGAATTTCTGGCGATACAATAGATAGAATCTTAAATCGTTTGGATACGATTATTTTGACGAAGCCGAAACAGATTTTCTTAATGGTAGGTATTAATGATTTTGTTAATCAAAAGAAATCGATTGAAGCAGTTTTAAAAGGATATCAAAAAATTTTGAGTGAGTTACAAACTCAAACAACTGAGACAGAAGTGTTTATTCAAAGTGTTTTGCCAGTAAATAATGATTTATTTATATTTTGGCACAAGAACGATAATATAATTAAATTCAATCTAGAATTGCAAGAACTAGCAAAACAATTTAATCCTCAATATATAGATATTTTTTCTCATTTAGCAGATTCTGATAATCAGTTAGATGCTACATTTACCACAGATGGGTTACATTTGAATGGCAAAGGGTATTTAATTTGGAAAGAAGTTGTTGAAAAATATGTTGCAGCAAATTAATGTAAGTTAATCAAGATAATCAATACAACCTCTTCATAAATCATCTGGATTTATACCCATTTCTCGCAATTTTTCAGCTAAAAGCTCTGCACGAGACAGCGCTTGTTCTTTTTGCTGTTTTTCATCTTCGGCTTGTTGCTCGGCGGTTTTAGCGCGTTCATCTCCTGTCGGTACAACTGTACCATCTTGGTAGCACCAACGCAGCCAAGTATCTTGTCTTCCTTCAAATTCTCCCTCCCACAAAGTTAAGCCTAATTCAATATGCTCTAACCAATTTTCCGAAATTTCTTGATAGCGTCTTCCCACAAGTTGATATATCCGAAGCTTTTCTCCTAATTGCTGAGTAGGATCGTATACTATGTAATAACTTACTCGCATATGTTCGTAAGTTTTTAGTTTATCGCCTAATTCATCGCCGATTTTATTTGAGACAATTTCAATTACAACTTCTGGGGGTTTACCAAATTCCCAAACTAAGTAACAGCGGTTGTTTTTATCCCACCAGTTTTCTGGCACTTGCACATCAAAGCTGACAAAGACATCGGGTACTATGGGAGGTTGTTTATATATATGATAGATTCCGACATTTGCTGCTGCTAAAAAAGTTTGATTTTGTAAAGAACTGTAAAGAGAACTGACTAAAAGCCGTTGTTGTTTTTCGGAAGC
Source organism: Cyanobacteria bacterium P01_D01_bin.50 (assembly GCA_039200565.1). Taxonomy (GTDB): domain Bacteria; phylum Cyanobacteriota; class Cyanobacteriia; order Cyanobacteriales; family Nostocaceae; genus Rivularia. The sequence continues at coordinate 28,169 of JBCCSG010000044.1, forward strand.
AAAGTTATCCACAGGGGTATCGTCTTCGGTAACTAATTTGCTAGCATCTGGGATATAGAAATTATCGTCAGAGACTAAAATTTGTTCAACCATAAAATTATCCACCGATTTCGCGTCTTTTATCTAGTTTAATGAATTTGTTATCTGCGAGTTTATATATTGTCTCGCTAAGCTCGTGACAAAAAACAAGTACTTGATTTAAACTATTTGTCGGTTGAAGATATATTTTCAATTAAATTCATATTGCTTTATTTAACTGACTTTAGCAGCAATATCAACCCCATCACTAATTAATTTTCCGTCTTCCATATAAATAATGCGATCGCCAATATCTAAAATACGGTTATCGTGGGTGACTAACAAAATTGTACAACCTTGTTCTTTTGCTAATTTATACATAATTTCTACCACATCTCGTCCTGATTTTTTATCAAGTGCGGCAGTAGGCTCGTCAGCTAAAACTATTTTAGGATGACTCGCTAAAGCACGAGCAATAGCTACTCTTTGTCGCTGCCCTCCTGATAGTTTTTCTGGATAATAATCGATTCTATCTCCTAAACCAACTTGTTCTAAAATTGCAGTAGCTTTTGCACCAATATCTTGCTCTAAGAATTTGTCATGCAATTCTAAGGACATTTGTACATTTTGTTTTGCTGTTAAAAAGCTCATGAGATTATGTGCTTGAAAAATATAGCCAATATTTGTACGAATTTTAGTTAATTTTTTTTTACTAGCTCCACGCATTTCTTGTTCTAAAATCTTTAAACTGCCTTCTTGTGCGGAACGTAAGCCACCCATTAAAGTTAATAAAGTTGTTTTTCCGGAGCCAGATGGACCAGTTAAAATTACAATTTCACCAGCATTAATATTCAAATTTATATCAAATAATACTTGTTTGCGGAGATTTTTATCACCGAAATAGTGATTTAGATGTTGTACAGAAATTACTGGTTTTTGTGACATGATATTTTAATTGTTTGTAATTTGTATTTTGCCTTCACCCTAGAAGGGTGAGTCTACATTTACAAAGCCTGTCTTCACAGGCTTTAATCTCTGGTTATGGTTGGATTTTTTATTAGTAATATGTTAGTTATAGAAGTCGCAATCTTGCAACAATAACGGGCGGAATTTCGCTAAATTTATACCAACTCATATCAAATTTTTTTGCCGCAAATTCCGGTGGAAATGTAGGTTCTTCTAAAGCATCTAAAACAAAACCAAATTTAAAAGCTGTATTTAACAAACTATGTAAAGGACGATGAAAATAAGTATGTGGCTGCGGTTGATTGTCTAGTGCTAGTCCACGTACTTTACTCGGTTTAATGTAGGCTTTAACTTTGACGAAATATTCAGTATAAATTTTGTTTTCTAACTCTATTAATTCGGCTCCCATAGTACTATGCATACTGTTAAAACAAGGATGCTGTATTGCAAAAATAAAACAATCATATGTAGAAATTAATTTTGTCAGCGCTCTAAATAAAGGTTCAATTTCTGCCATATCCATTAAAGCCATTGCTGAAACTGCTGCATCAAAGGAATTTTCACCAAGTTTTAATAATGCTGTTTCATCGGTAGCGTCTATAACCTGATATTCAATTAATTCTTGATTATAATTAGTTCTTTGACGAGCATGATTTATCATTTCTGATGCAAAGTCTATACCAGTAACTTTTGCTCCTAAACTAGCTAATCTACGAGTTGTTAACCCATTTCCACAACCGATATCTAATATTCTTTGTCCTGGTTTTAATTGTAATAATTTTTCTATACTGGGACGAACTAAATATTTATGAAAGTCGTTACCTTCATTACCCATTTTTTCATCCCATATTTTTGCGGTAGCATTCCAAGCTTCACGGGTTTGGTTATTAATTGAATTAGTAGATTCGTTTGTCATTATAATTCCTCCTCAATTTATTCTCATTTATTACTATTATTTGAATCTTTTTTTAACTTAGTCAGGAAAGATTTTTTAATAAGCACTTCCGCGAACGGATACAAAATGACTATTAAAATGTTAGTTATTTACATCTAAAAAACGTCAGCAGGATCTGCACTTTGTAGTTTTCGCATTGCAACTCCACCTGAAAAACTGCACATAATTATTGTCAATACTAGTACAAAAATTGCACGATCAATTTTCATTGCAA
>JBCCSG010000045.1:0-30032 GCA_039200565.1 Cyanobacteria bacterium P01_D01_bin.50
CCGATAAAAAATTATTCATATTAACGCGATCGCTTTGCACATGCCGGAGGCTTATCGCAAAAAATCAAATATCCCAATTATTTCTCATAACCACTCCAAAACACCCTCCTCTTCCTCAAAAACAAAAAACTCCGCGCTCCTCTGCGCTTCCCTCAGCGCTCCTCTGCGTTTAAATACATAAAAACCTCACCTCATCAAAACTAAGTTAATATGCATATTATCAAAATTATGTCAACGATAATAGACAATAAAAATGAATACCCATCTCCCCATCCCTCCACATTTCAACCCCGCAAAAGTCGGTGAAGTTTGGCGGGTACCTTATCAACAACGCGCCACTGAGGCACAAGAATGGGCAAAGGAACACGATATAAAACCAGCTTCCTTTGATGTTACCCGCGTTTGTTTACTATTAATCGATGTTCAAAATACCTTTTGCATTCCCGAATTTGAATTATTCGTGGGTGGAAAATCCGGAAAAGGTGCGATCGAGGATAACGTGCATCTGTGCGAATTTATTTATCGAAACTTAAGTGAAATTACTACCATAATACCGACGATGGATACCCACACCGCGATGCAAATTTTTCATCCGGTATTTTGGGTAAATTCCGCAGGGGAACATCCAATACCTTCCGCGACTAATATCACTCCAGCAGATATTGATAACGGTAATTGGCAAGTTAATCCAGCAATTGCTTATAGTTTAGGACACGATAAAGAATTTTTAGAAAAATACGCTTACCACTACGTCAAACAACTCACCGACAACGGTAAATATCCCCTTACCATTTGGCCTTATCATTCCATGCTAGGTGGAATCGGTCATGCTTTAGTTTCCGCCGTAGAAGAAGCAATATTTTTTCACTCAATCGCTCGCAACTCTCAAGCACAATTTGAAATCAAAGGAGATAATCCTTTAACTGAGAATTATTCTGTATTAAGTCCCGAAGTTTTACAAAGTTTTGATCAGAAGGCGTTCAGCTCTGCTGTGCCGAAGGCAATCGCACAAAAGAATACTCCCTTAATAAAACAACTTCTAGACTTTGATAAAATAATTATCGCCGGACAAGCGAAAAGTCACTGCGTAGCTTGGACAATTGACGATATATTAAGAGATATTAAGAAAATAGATATTAATCTTGCAAAAAAAGTTTATCTCCTCGAAGATTGCACCTCACCTGTGGTCATACCCGGAGTTGTTGATTATACAGAACAAGCAAATGCAGCATTTAACAGATTTGCAGAAGTCGGAATGCGGTTAACAGTGAGTAGTGAGTGGTGAGTAGTGAGTAGTTAGGAGTGAGGAATTGAGAATTATCTATCCTATGCCCTGCGGCCCCATGCCCCATTATTCAAGAAGATTAGTTGTTAGAAGTGAGGAATTGAGAATTATCTATCCTATGCCCCATGCCCTGCGGCCCCATCACTTAAGAAAATCCTTGGGATCTTTCGCTACCCAACCTAAAGATGAACTGGAACGAATTTCAAAATGCAAGTGGGGCCCCTTTAGGGTTGGTGTACCCGTGCTTCCTACACTTCCGACTAAATCACCTTTGTTTACTTCCTCTCCAACCCTAACTTTGATATCCTCAAGATGGGCATAGCGGCTTTGGAGTCCATTGCTGTGATTGATTATGACTAAATTACCGTAAGAACCTTGTTCTTGAGCAAATACCACTATTCCTTCACCAATTGCCTGTACGGATGTTCCATATTGTGCTGACAAATCTATACCACTGTGAAAAAAGACATCGCCATTGCTTGGATTTATTTGCCATCCATAGGGAAAAGCTACAACAGTATTTTCTGGTAAGGGATATCCAGCTAATTTACTGGAGTTGGAAATAGCATTGAGCACTGTTGGTTGTGTTTGAGTCGGATTTGGTGATTTCTTCAATTGCGGAACAAAAACCACTCTTGGATTTTCTTGACAACCATTAACTTCAAAAAGCGCGTCGGCACGGATTTTATGTTTTGTTGCTATTTGTCGCCAAGTTTGTCCTCTGGGCACTTTGACTACAATCCCGTTATAGGGAGGAATTATTAAACTTTTACCTACAGTAACTTTACCCTTACCTATTGTAGGATTCATGCGGATAATAGTTTCAGGAGCAATATTATAGCGTTGCGCTATAGATTCTAAAGTTTCCGATGGTGCTACTTGGTGACTCACAAAACGCTCCAAAGCTGGTATTGGACAACCTGTTTCTTTTGACTGTGCCTGTGAGTTAGTCCATGTGGATATTAACCCAAATATACCGGTTAAACTACAAAAGAAGACTGAAAAATAACGGAAGCTCATGTATATAAAAAATGATAAGTTTAGTTATAGATTATTTTAAAAATTTAGTGCCGTGTATTTGTCTAATAGTTAAAATTCGTCAGCTTGCCGGTAAATATTGCTCGTAACAAAAGTTAACAAAAAATTTTTTTGAATTATGTCCGAGCATAGCGCAACTGGCAACTAATAGACCTGAAATATCAATATTTGCTGCGTTTTGGAACAAAGGTTTAAGGTATCTATGTCAAAAAAATTTGAACGTGATGACCATTTCCCTTTCTCCAAAGCCTCCCGCCCGGAGCAAAGAGTCTAATAGTTGAGTGCTCAACATTTTAGTATTCAAAGGTCAATATTTTTACACCTTTGTTGTCACATTTATCTGTCAACTGTTTTAGAAGTTGACTAAACTTAAAAGTTCGCATCTGCATTGCTGTCCTTGAGCGTTATGGTTATGAAGTTATCTGTTAAGCAACTAGTTGTTTCTCTTTCTTTGGTGGCAATTGGCGGTGGTGCAGGTTTATTTGGAAGTCGCTATCTCCTGCCACAAAATCGCTATGCAAATGAGTTTAAAAATGTTACAGTAGCTTTGCCTCCAGAAGCTGCGATCGACCGTCCTGTGGTAAGATCTGCTGGTGGAAATGGAGGTGGTGAAATGAATTTTATTGCTACCGCAGTACAAAAAACTGGGTCTGCGGTAGTACGAATCAATGCTACTCGTAAAGTAGCAAATCCGATTTCAAAAGCATTGAAAAATCCTCTCCTACGTCGATTTTTTGGAGAGGATGAACAACCATTTCCCCAAGAAAGAATTGAGAGGGGTACGGGATCTGGTTTTATTTTAAGTGGCGATGGAAAATTGCTAACCAATGCTCATGTAGTATCAGATACAGATACTGTACAGGTGACGCTCAAGGATGGTCGCACTTTTGAAGGTAAGGTTGTTGGCATTGATAAAATTACTGATATTGCTGTTGTGAAGATTCCAGCAGAAAAACTACCTACCGTTAAATTGGGAAGTTCTCGAAACTTAATTCCCGGACAATGGGCGATCGCCATTGGCAATCCTCTAGGTTTAGATAATACTGTAACAATTGGAATTATCAGCGCTACAGATCGTACTAGTGCTCAAGTTGGTGTTTCAGATAAGCGAGTTAGCTTTATTCAAACCGACGCTGCGATCAACCCCGGTAATTCTGGCGGGCCTTTATTAAATTCCCAAGGTCAAGTTATTGGTGTTAATACGGCGATTCGCGCCGATGCACAAGGTTTGGGTTTTGCGATTCCCATTGAAACCGCCGCTCGCATCGCTGACGAATTGTTTACTAAAGGGCGAGTACAACATCCATTCCTCGGCATCGAAATGGTAGATTTGACTCCTACTAAGAAAAAACAGCTTAATCAAGAAACATCCCTTGATATCCAACAAAAAACTGGGATTCTAATTAGAAGAGTCACTTCGGATTCCCCCGCGCAAGAAGCTGGATTACGCCCTGGGGATATTATTGCAAAAATTAACAACCAACCCGTTAAAACTTCCGCACAAGTACAAAAACTAGTTGAATCTTCAACGGTGGGAGATATTATGCAAATTCAAGTTAAACGAGAAGGCAAGCTTCAAACATTTAAAGTCCAATCTGGTATTTATCCCCATAGATAACCAAGAGGTATAGGGCATAAATTAAGGTGAGGAGCTTGTTGAGCAAGAGGATGAATAGAAAAGAAGTATTAATTAACCCTACTGCCCAGTCAGTATTGTCAAAACCTCTGGCAGTTAAGAGTTAAGAGTATTTTCATAATTACCGGCACTCAGATATTGGGGTTTATGCTAATAACTGGGAGCCGTTTTATCATTTAACACTCGAAACTCATAACTAGTTAATACTATTTTTGGGTTAGATCGTCTAGATTCATCCGTTGTTCCATTTGGCGCAGGAAATACCCCGTCATCATTGCTGAGGCTAAAAGTCCAGCAAGATTATCTCTGTCTGTTGTCACCTGCACGTTAAAATTTGCTGGGGGTAACATTCCTACAAGCCCTTGGACGTTTTGCGAAATGATTTGTTTAATTTCGGGGCTGACAGACTGGGCTATGCGTGCTAAAACCTCGGGAGGTTGGTGTTCCAGATATTTGAGCAACTGATTGGGATTTTCCTCAATATTCTCAAAAAGATTTTGATTGGGGTGTTGCTCGAAGTTGTCGTTCAAAAAGTCGGGATCAAACACCATTGGCAATTTTTTCGCTTTGGTTGCTAATTCTACTCTAAACCATACTAAGAGTATGAGGCACCTTAACCCTACTGAAAATTGGAGCTAACTACAATTTCCCGATTTTAGGCATATAGGGAACACTAAGCCTATCTTAGCAGGCATCTCAGCCATTCTCCGATAACAAGTTAAATTAATTACACTATCTACTGATTTTTTGGTTATTTTTATAATTTTATGCGCTTTCTGCCGTGACAGTCGTTGAGGATTGTAATTCTAATTCCAGTTGTTGTTGCCCCTTGAAATTAGAAAAAGGCTGGGGTAATTGATCTATCTGAAAATATTGATGAAACTTTGAGGTAACTTGCAGGGAAAAAGAACGAGAATCAGCACTACGTCGTTTGCGGACAAAACCTTGTTCAACTAATTCCGGAACGTGTTGATAAGCCCCATTACCGCGTAAATTGATTAAATCGCTTTGCAGCATTGGACTGTTAAGGGCAATTGCAGCCAAAGTTCGTAGAGCACCTACACCTAATTCCACTGGAATTAACGTTTGTACCAAGTCATGAAAGTCTGACCGCAATTGTAGGCTATAACCCTGGGTTGTTTCTACAACTTCCAAAGCAGTATCTCGACGAGCATATTCATCAATTAATTCAATTATCCCTTCTTCCGCCGTGGCGCGATCGCACTTTGCCATGGAGGCTATCTCCGCGATCGACATGGGTTTTCCTTTAAGATATAAAATTGCTTCTATCTTTGATGCCGCTACAGTCATCTAAAATCCTCCGGGAGGTTGGAAACTCTGGATTTCAAATTCAACAGAGTCAAACGGACAATGCTTTCACCCAAAGCCATCTCCTTCTTCGGGGTTATAATCTCAAAATGCTGTCTGTACGGCTTCATATACTGATTAACTGTTGTATAAGGACATTCCTAGATATCAGATACACTACAAGTTAACTTGCCCTAAAGCCGCCCCAAACGGCAACAAAGAAATTTTACCCCCATTTTTTAAGGTGCCATCTTGGGAATAACTAACGAAAGAAGGCTTGTAAAAAAAGACGGACAGGACCTAAAAGTGCAAAATTTAGGTATGTTCAAGCGTTCTTGTGCCAGTTCGGGGATACCGAACTATTTCTGATTCCAGATTATCCTTTGAATAATCTATAACTCAAGAAAACAAATTGTTGGTAATTTGGGAAGGATAATACCATACTTTCAATAAAATGTCAACAGCTTATATGTTAAAACAAAAGCTCTCTAAGTCTGGACTCGACTTTTCAAAATAAATTCTGCGATCGCTAAATCAATAGGAGTAGTAATTTTTAAATTAGTTTCTTCCCCTTGAACGATTAATACTTCTAGCCCGCATTTTTCAAATAGAGCAGCATCGTCAGTAACTTCCCAACCTTTACTAACGGCTTCGGCGTGGCATTGTTTTAATAATTTGACATCAAAACCTTGAGGAGTTTGTGCTGCCCACAAATGCTTTCGCGAGGGTGTCGATTGAATTATCTTATTTTCGTCTACGATCTTGATAGTGTCCTTTACTGGTACTGCGGCAATTAAACCGTTAGTACTAGCAAGAGTTTCGGCGCAAGAGTCAAATAAACTTGGTGTAGCAAGGCATCTTGCTCCATCGTGAATTAATACTTGCGACGCATTTTTGGGCATTGCCTGTAAGCCATTGTAAACCGATTCTTGACGAGTAGAACCACCTTTGATTAATTCGACTGGTTTATTTAACTTTAACTGACCTAAAATTTCCTTCATTTCTTGCCAGTCATCCGGTTGAGCAATTATCCCAATCCAACTTATATTCACAGCAGCACTCGCTGCTTGGATAGTGAAACTAACAATTGATTGTCCCAGTAAATTCAACAGGAGTTTATTACGATTACTCCCCATTCTTCTACCGCTTCCAGCAGCAGGAATTAATAAATACACTTTGACGATTCCTTAATCTACATTAATGGTATTTCTTTACCACACCTAGGACGGAACCGAAGTGAACCATAAATAATTCGTAATTACCTCAAGCGAATGAGGATTTTAATCCAACACCTTCACAGACAACCCATAGAGCACAGAATTTCAAACCGCTTTTAGCAAAGAGAAATAATTAAAAACTCTTAATGGAGCGAGCTTTGGTGGAACTAAATGTTCAATTGCGAATTCTCCTCTCATCTTCCCCTAAAATAAGTAGCCAGTTAGCGTAAATAAACAATATGCGAATAGTAGCCCTTGTCTCTGGTGGAATAGCTGACCAAATTCTATTCTTTCCGACTTTAGACAATCTCAAGCGGCAGTTCAATACCTATAAAATTGATGTGGTTTGTGACACTTCCTCAAAGGCTGCTTACCGGGTGAGTAAGTCTGTTGACGAAGTGCTAGGCTTTAACTTCAAAGATCGTAATAGTATGGCAGATTGGGGTAACTTAATCGGCGTGATTCGCGATCATGAATATGATATCGCAATTACCCCATCACAAAGCTGGTTAACTGGTTTGATGTTGTGGTTAACTGGTATTACGACGCGGGTTGGTTTTAAGGGAAAGAGTTCTTTATTTTTTAATCGTGTAGTGTCCCTGAATACAGAACAGTATGCCGCTTATGCTCACCACGATTTACTACAAGGATTGGGAATTAACTCTAATTGTCCTGAATTAGCACTTAGCGTACCAAAGCCGGATATTGACTGGGCAACTTCGGAACAATCACGTCTGGAAGTTAAAGATACAGGCTACATTTTAGTTGACGGTACCTCAGTCGATCCTGATGCTATCTATCCCACCCGAAATTGGCTATCGATCATTCAAGATTTTAGACAAAAGCAACCAGATATGCCGGTAGTGCTTATCTCTCAACCGGATAATCAAGATTTAGTTCGTACTTTCAAACAAACGGTACCAGATATCAAGGAAACTTTTCCTGATAATATTGGTAAACTGGCGGCAACCATCGCCGGAGCTAATTTAATGTTGTGTACTAACAGTACGTCGATGCAACTTGCTGTAGCAGTACAAACATACACTATTGCTTTATTCGGTTCAAGCGAACCGACGAAATTATTACCTCAAAGCGATAAATTTCTTGCCATCAAATCTCCCACCGGCATAATTTCTGATATTGCACCAGCAACTGTTTTAGAAAAAATTTGGCAAGGCTAAGTCTAAATTTTCCATCATAGTGGGAAACCTGAGAAAGTAAAAATCTATATAAGTAATACAGCTGAGTATAAAGTGTTACTCAGCTTTCTTTTAGCATTTAATAAGTTACGATTATTTGAAATATAAAATGATTTTTGAAAAACTATTAAATTTGTTATTTGCAATACAAATAAACTCGATAAATGGATAGAACTATTTATTTCTAAATACAATTAAATAATCTAAATCTTTCATAAAGATTATTCTACAGAGAACTTAATTAAATTTTTATTGTCAGAAAGTTAATTATTAACCAAAATTGATATAATATTTAATATTCAAAAACTATAAAATCATGTTCTAATAAATACCTCAATATAAAAGCATTGTATTCAAAAATACAATGCTTTTATAACTATAAAAAACCCGATAGCTTGAAGTAAGCAGGTTTTTGTAAATAAATTGAAGACGGTAAAATTGGGGTGATTGTATGACTAAATGTATCATAAATCAACTTTCAAAAATCGATGTAGCATAGTCCCAGCAAAGGGTACAGAATTTTAGGGGGTTGAACCCCTCAATATAAAAATAGAAGTATCTATTAAGCTATTAAATCTAGTCCAACGTTTTTTTAGCGGTCCTGAATTTTTTTCTCAAAGAGAAAACTTTGGTCGATTTAACGTCTAAATGTTAAGCAAAATACATTTAATTGTGGGATGTCACATAGATACTTAACATCTTGGTAAAAAAATGATTTTACAAATCGTCTGTAAGCTGCTTGATATCTAAGTTAATAAGCTTTTGGAAAAAAAAAGTAGATTTTTTTTTGGTCAGAATGTTAGTTCCATTTCATTTTGGGGAATGATAAATCAGAAGTCAAAATAATGCCGGGCATTTCTTCTTGGCAGGCACCCTTAAAATTTTTTTCCTCCTGAAAAAACTTTTAAGGGAACCCTTGACTTCAAGTCATCAACAGTAGTGCAATTACGTCGCTACAAGTGAGATGAATTAGCTAAGTCAAGTTGGTAATAGTAGACAAAACTGAATTCTATTTATTTATCTCAACTATTAAAACCAACTTGTCATATTTAAATTGAATCACTCTCAAGCTAAAAGCTTTTGAACTTAACAGCTACTTTGAATTTTTGTAACCTTTATTAGTCAACATCTGTTGGAAGTTGATGTGAAATCTTTGTTGTTAGCAATAAATGGCAAATCAATTGAAAATTTACAATAAAAATTAGGCAATTGATACAAACAATATTCCTTGTGAAAGATGTACTAATAGAGGTAAAAGCGATAAGTTCATTGTGTATGAACTTCTATCTAGCTATTAAGTAGGTGACATCACCATATTGTAATGATTAACTAAATATAAGGAAAGAAATAATGGCAATTCGGTTACATAGCTTTGTTATCACTAAAAAACGTTATATCCAAGTAGAGACTCAGCCTCATCATCTCACTGGTATTTATAAAAAAATTATGTTTACCTCTCGAAATATACCTTTATGGCAATTTACTGATACAAAAAGTGAATATTTTGAAAGTGAAGAAGAAGGAACTATTACTTTTTATCAAGCTGTAAGTACGGATACAGCAAGTCCTGGGATTTGGACTTATATGATGTATGATTGTCCTGAAGGAGAGGAAGGAGTATTTACTGACTCATCTTTTAATACAAGTATTCAACCTCTAAAAGAACTATTTGCCGGTAAGAAATTAGATAAATCAGCTGTAGATATTTATGAGTATTTACAATACAAATATAGTGATAGTGATTATTTAGACATAGAGATTCCTAATAGTTGGAATAAATTAGTCGGACGCAAGATAGCTGATGTTATTTTTGAAGAATACAAAGCATTAAAATCTACATCTGTTTTCGCAGAAGGTGTGGGAAAGCGTTACGCCCAAATAATTTTAGATGAATTTATCAGAGTTGGAGAAGAAGTTATAGAAACTGGGGGCAAGTTAGAAGATTTTGAATCAGCCCAATGCGACATTTTAAATAAAATTATTATTGATGATATGGCTAAATTGATTGTTGAATATAATGACTATCGTATTTGGCAAAAGGCTTTACCAACTAAATCAAAAGCTGTCGAGTATGCTTTTAACACAGCATTAAGTCTAATATCACGTATTTAGAGCCGGTGAATGCCAGATTAACACCCAACCTTGGGGGATATCTTCGTTCACTGGAGGCTCACCTCCGGCATTAAATGGGTTGCGCCACTTGGTGAGAGTGAAGGGATTTCTGCAACGTAATGGCTTACCACCTTAATCCTCTCCGCTGACGGGGAGGGCTAATCAACTGCTACATGAAATTTAAACAATATTATATTTTATTAAACAAATAACAGGGTATTATTGGGTTGTAGTTTAAATTATGCCCAGCCAGATACGCCTGATATCTGCCAGAGGGTAGATATTGGCACGCTTGGAGTTTCTGGGAATTATACAGAACTATCTCGTCTATAATGACGTAGCTTGGCGTGGCTAACAGCCGGGATGAGGTCAACTTGTACGATGAGGATTTTTCCAGGTCATATGGGAAGCTCTAAAAGGGGCTTTATCAGGAAGGCGAGATTCCTTCCCGCAAGTAGGTAGTACTGCTCGACCAGCGTCTTGAATAGGTATAATCTTGTTTAGCAAGGCTTAGTTTTGTTCAAATTTTAAGGAGCGGTTAGTATTGGATTGCTTTCTTTGTGCGTAGTCAATAGAAAGATAAATATTTAGGTGATGTCCCAGATATAGTACATTAACTTTGGGACATTTAAATTCATACCTGGATTCACAACCTCAATATTTAAGTTTCCCTACCCATATCTATCCACTATTGTCAAGATATGCATAGGTTTTAAAGCATTTTAAATAGCTCATCATCTAAATCGTAACCTAGCAACTTCGCCATCGATTTAATTCGAGATTGACTATGGATGTTAAAACTTTTCAGCCAATCTTTTAAGACAAAGCTTTTGTGCATTAAAAAAATTTCTAAAGCTTCAGGATTGTATTGAATACCTTCTTTAGAACTAAACTGGTGTGGAACTAACATGGAGGTATAACGGACAAATTCTCCCGATTGCCAATCCAGTAAAAATGGAAGCCATGGGTATTTTGCATCCAAGCGGATAAACCACAACCGTACTTCTGGAATTTCTGAAAGTTCCCGTGGATCTCCCGGTTCAAATTCGTATTTAATATCGAAGCGTAATTGTTGTTCCTTAGATACTAAATTACCTTCATCTAAGATTTTATCAATTATCCTTGTCGCAGGCGACAAATCCAAGCTGTTGATAGAGTTATTCGGAAGTACGATAGTGAAAGTCATCAGCCAACATCTATGGTATAAGTTTATCGTAACCTAGGACGATCGTAGATTCAGTAGTCAAAATAGAATTGAAGCTAAAAATAGATTGTGTAGAACCCAACTATAGGAAAAGCGGAGCCTTTTTAGACTCCGTATATTTTATAAAAAAATGAAATTGTTCGCGTTCACGTTAGCGAAGCGTGTGCGCGAGGACATAGTGTGCCCCGGAAGGGGCATAGTGAGTCTTTAGACTAAAACTCTGTGGAAAAATCCGCAGAGAGTGTCAAGCTTTATCGTTACCCCTTATTAAAGGAAGGCTAACTCAACCATTTATGGTATAATGCGTTATCAGAACCAATAGTAAATATACTTATACGACTGTGTCCCCAAGATACAGCAGCAGGGGGCGAAATTGCTGCCCCGCCAAGATTTTCCCATTTGCGTTCGATTAAGCGTAAACCGCTGTGCACAGAGCGATCGCATACTTTACGGTATACAGCGTTATCCGTACCGACAGCAAATACATTGAGACAGTTAGCATCCGATATGGTAACGGCAGGAGAATATGCCCATAAACCACCCAAGCTTTGCCAATCGGTGCTCCAAGATGCACCATTCCAAGACTTGCGGTAGATTGCACGATCGCAACCTAGAATAAAAACATCAATCAAGTTATCTCCAGAAGAAACTGCTGCAGGGGTACCCAAACTAATACCACCTAAACTTAGCCATTCGCTCCAGGAATAACCATCCCAAGATTTTTGCCAAACTGCGTTATCAGCAGCGACAGTAAATACATGAATTAGGTTTGTACCACAACTAGTAGCAGTTACACCGTGCTTGCATAAACCTCCCTTATCTTCCCATTTACTCCAAGATTTACCATTCCAATATTTATGTTGCAATGTACGTTGAGCGGAGATGATAAATAAATCAATATTTTGTTCGTCACGGGACAATACTGCAGGGGTTCCCAAACTAAAGCCATCTAGCCTCTCCCACTCACCGGGATTTTTATCTTCATGCCAAGATTTACGATAAATGGCACTGTCGCCACCAACAATAAAAGCATCAAGATGATTTGCTTGAGAAGAGACAACTGCTGGAGCATAAAAGCTATTACCACCCCAACTTTCCCATTCGTGCCATTTTGGTTGTTGGGGTAATAGCTTATCGAAAGCTGCTTTAGCTTGAATAATTCCCGCACCGGAATGATGATCGAAACCAGGTTCACCAATATTTTTCGCCGTACTCTTGAGGGCTTCCTTGGCTTCTTCTTGGTTTAAATCAGATTTAGCTTGTTTAAGTAGCGCTACTACACCAGCAGCAATTGGACAAGCCGCAGAGGTGCCGTTATCACTAGCAAAGTAACCCTTAAAATGGCTCACCGAGCAAAAATCTGGTTTGTTGGGATCTAAAGATGCTGGCCCTTGGCTACTATAACCAATAAATTGTTCTTCTTTATTCACCGCACCAACAGTTATCGCCAAGGGATGTCCGTTTGCACCCCAAATGCTTTTACCAGAACCAAAATCTGTGCCGCATCTTTGAGAGGGGCAACTTCCTCCACAGTTACCTGCTGCAAATAATACTAAAATACCTTGCTCAATTGCTTCTACAACTTTACGGGTAAAAGGATGTTCTGGATTATTTGCATAAAATTCATCCCAGCTTTCTTGATAAATTCCCCAACTGTTGGTGAGAATCTGGGGTGTACCATCGATTTGATACTGCTTGATTGCCCAATCGAATACTTTTAAAGCGTTGGAAATTGCATCGCCACCGGCAATCCGACAATCGTAGAGTTTAGCTTCGGGAGCCATTCCTAATACATCTGTAGCAGACATATTACCGTGTTCTCCCCAGTCCTTAGCGGTAGTTCCCCAGTCAGATGCAGGCCCACCAATGACATTTTTGACGCGACGAATGGTTTCTTGCGGACTAATATCGCGCCCTTGTGCAGTGATTCCACCATCGACAACACCAACAACAATACCCTCTCCTTTAAACCCCGAAGTCCAAATTTGGTCAACACCGAGATATTTCGCGACATCAGCAATGGTTCCCTTGGCTGTTGTTGGCGAACAATCACAACTACCAATGGGACAATTTTGTGTGCCATCCATCGGCGTGACTAAATCTTTATTTTTTTCTAGTAACTCAAGATCGAAGGGTGCAATGGGAGTATCTTTATAAACTTTTACTACGTTCGGTTGTGATTCTAATTCCTGAATCTGATTATCCTCTACCATGCCGCGCACGATAACTGTTTCTTCGTTGTTCGCTTGTAAGCTGGATACTTGCTGGCCACTGGGTTTAACAGTTATCGGTTCGTAGCTGGTGTCAAATCTGAAACTACCTACATTGATTTGTGCCGCAGCTCGAGATGTAGCTAATATACCTTGATTATTAGGTACGCGCAGTTCCACCAAAACTTTCTGCATTTGTCCATAAGTTGAAGAGGCATCCATATCGCCGCTAGGCATTGGGTAGCGTGCAGATGGCGAGTTCATATCCAAAGAAGGCATTCTGCGACTGTGAGTATTAAAACCACCATTATTCATATTCGGATTTCCATTACCATTGCTCTGCATTTTTATCACCCTGTTAAATATGATGAGTCGGTGCTACAGTTATCTGCTTATAAATAAATTTATAAATTTCAGCAAATACCGTTAAGTAGATGTGCAAGCTTTCAGAGAATAAGCCGACAAGTTCAACTTGCTGCTTTCCTAAACCGACTTTCTTTTCTGACATTATGTAAATACACCAGTCTATATGAGAATAAGTAGATGCACTGAAATACAAAAATCCACCTCTTTAATTTCAGTAAAAACCACAGTTATTTTTCTTTAGAACTGCAATATGGATGAATATTCTTTTTTTGTGGAGGTCAAAAATAAGTGCGATCGCGGATAAAATTAGAGATGTTTACTTATTTACACTTAGTAGTGATTGAAGATAAATCTGAAAAGAAATAGTGGTGATTGGACAAAATACATTAATTATTTCCGCTTAATACTGCAATCGTCAGCCTGAGTAGACGTTTACAGTGATTTTAAGCTAAAGTGGTAATGAGTTTATTTTAAATTAATTGGTGGCAAACTAGACTTAAATTTGGCTTCAAAGGTTTCTCTTATCAGTTCACATCCTTGCGGATCTCTAGAAAAAATAAAGTATGGGTGAAGGGTAATGAGTAAGATTACTTTAAATTTTGTATCTATGAAATAAAAAAGAAACTTTACAAATCGCAAAAATTACTTGGGTAGTTAAGAAAAAGAATATGCAAAAACAAACTATATCTAAATCTACACAACCAATTCGTTCCTTGGAAGATGCACTTCTTAGATGTCAAACTTTGGGAATGCGGGTTAGTCGTCAGCGTCATTATATTTTAGAGCTATTGTGGAAAGCAAAGGAACATCTTTCTGCCCGTGAAATTTACGATAGGCTGAATTTGGAAGGTAAGGAAATTGGGCACACGTCTGTTTATCAGAATTTAGAAGCGCTATCTTCTGCGGGTATTATTGAAAGTATCGAGCGTTGTGATGGACGATTGTACGGAAATATCAGCGATTCTCACAGTCATGTAAACTGTTTGGATACGAAGCAAATTCTGGATGTTCATTTGGAATTACCACAAGAAGTTATTCGCTATGTAGAAGAAAAAATAGGAGTGCGGATAACAGATTACAGCGTTAATTTTTATGGATATCGTAATTCGCAAGATTGATTTTCGTTTATCTTGCAAATTATGTAGAGACGTTTGTACTATAGCGTCTCTACGATAATGTAATTTGGTTCAGGAATGGTCACAATTGTCACAATACCCTGGTTGGTGCGCGATCAAAAACCTTATTATTACGTTAAAAATTAATCAAAGTGTAACGTGCTCCTACAAGAAAATATGCCGGCTTCATCAGTCACATTGTTGTAGGATTATGCTTATATAAGTCATAACAGAAAACATCCCGATCCCGTTATCTGCAAAAATTGCTATAACTGCCGCATCTGCTGGAATTTTGACTGCTGCTCGTGTCAGTGGGATTGATAGTTTTTTTGCGATAGTTCTTAGAAAGAAATATACAGTAAATTTAAGAAGAATTATAAACCAATGTTTGGTTTCCGCTTTTACTTATAGTATTTTTCTGACTGTAATATTTTATGCCTTTACGAATACTGAGTCTAAAACTATAAGAATGATTTTAATTTACTCGCTTTTACTACCATCTTATACTATTTTCTAAGCAGTCAAATAGTGAAGCTGTAAATGATATCCAGCAAATCACCCATAATATGTCGTTGGGAGTGAAACTGAGTGAAACGTGTCAACCGCAAGGCTTTGAGATTGCTTCCTTACAGTCGCAATGACACTCATTTAAACGGACATCATATGATAAGTAATTATTAAATATGAAAGCATTAATTATGTTTGAAAACATAAACATATAATAAGCTGTTGTGCATTTTTAATGCACAATACTCTTGGCAAGAGGCTGTCATGCAGAAGGCAAAAGGGATAAGATTTTTAGCTTTTAAATAATATTTCTAAATATACTACTCGAAAGTGGCAGCTTATCAAGTTTATATGTTTAGTTATTTCTAATAGGAATGGCTGCCTCAGAGCCGCCTTTTCTTGTAGGGGCACGTGAGGGGAAACCATTAAAAATTTTTAATGGGAACCCTATGACACTTAATTAAAATTTTAATGCAATAAAAAGGGTTTTAGTGTCACGCACCACCCGATTTTTGTGACATTTGCGACCATTCCTATCCTTAATACAGAATAGCAATTCTAAAGCGCAAACTTAACATTATTTCTTAATAAAAAACTTCTTGACAAAATTAGCATATATTTTACTTCTTAAAAGTAATATTTATTTAATAAAATACATTAAAAAATATGGTTATATAACTAATACTAAAAGCATTTCAATTTAAGACTAGATTGCGTTGATTTATACTGAAGGATTTATTAAAAAAGGTCATCTTCAACAATACAATTGATGTGCTCATTCTACTTTTTTAGTTTAATAATAGAAATTCAGTCGTTCAATTTAATACCATTTATTTATAAAGGATGCGCCGCAATTGTGCCCGTGCAGACGAGCTTTGTTTTGATAGCCTCAGCCTCAGCCCAGAATTGGTATAAGATACATAGACAATTAATACGGAAATAAATAATAGATTGATTGTAGGATAAACTTGGTATTTTAAAAATTAATCTACCTGCCAACAATTAAATCTAAAAAGTTGATGAATTATGGACTTATCTCCCGCAGAAATTCGCCTCCAATGTCGCCAGGGAACATTTAACTTTCCCACTCCCGGAATTGTATCTGGATTTCTCCAAGCGAATTTAGTTATTTTGCCAAAAAAAATGGCATTTGACTTTCTAGTTTTTTGCACTCGAAATCCCAAACCTTGTCCTTTACTAGACGTAACCGAAGTTGGAAATTCTGAACCGGAAATAGTAGCTACCGGTGCGGATTTGAGAACAGATTTACCCCGCTACCATATATTTCGTAATGGAGAATTGCATGAAGTTGTAACGGAGATTACAGATATTTGGCGCGATGATTTCGTTGGTTTTCTAATTGGCTGTTCATTTTCCTTTGAAGCAGCCCTGATGAATGCAGGTATTCCCGTCAGACATATTCAAGAAGGTAAAAATGTACCGATGTACAAAACCAACATTCGTTGTAAAACTGCGGGGAAATTTTCTGCTCCCTTGGTAGTGTCAATGCGCCCTTTATTACCATCAGACGTGATTCGTGCCGTAGAGATTACCAGCCATTTTTCTAAGGCACACGGTACACCGATACACTTTGGCTCTCCCGAAGAAATTGGAATAACAAATCTACATGCTCCTGATTTTGGTGAGGCTGTAACAGTTGCTGAAGGAGAAATTCCTGTATTCTGGGCTTGTGGAGTAACGACTCAAATTGCAATTCTTCAAGCAAAGCCAGAAATTGCCATAACTCATGCTCCTGGATATATGTTCGTTACAGACGTTAAAGACGATTACTTTTGCAGGTGATAGAATTTCTACGTCTTCCGAGTCAAATTAATTATTCTTCTGCTCCCCTAGTTCCCTCCTCATGACACAACCACAATACGATCGCAAAATTTTAGATAAGATAGCTCGCTTGGAAGATATATGCTCCCAAGATGTAGGTAGAGGTATTCAGCCTTTGGTGAAAGTTGCTCGAGGAGGGTTGCTAGGGGCTGCTCGTTCAATTGCAGAACATCCTAGTCTTCATGTGGCAATTATTACAGGGTTTTTCATGCCTAATGGCAAGCCACCATGTGCTGAAACTGATGGTCCTATAGGTACTGCATTGTTAACTGCTAGTTTATTGGAATTAGGAATACCAGTAAGGATTGTAACTGACTCATTGTGCGAACAAGCCGTAAAAACAGCAGTTGTTACAGCGGGAATTTCCAGCGATATACCTTTGGATATTGTCGCTGTAGGGGAAGTTAGTAAAAACCAGCATTCAGTCACTTCGCTTCAAGAATTTTGGAAATCTCTAGCATCACCAATATCTCATATAATTTCGATTGAAAGAGCAGGTCCGGGTATTGATGGTATTGTGCGTAATATGAAAGGAGAAGATATTACGAATTATACAGCACCTTTACATTTATTATTCGAGTCTGAAAAAATTATTTCAGTGGGAATTGGAGATGGTGGGAATGAATTGGGAATGGGGAATATTCCCAGAAAAATTATTGCGTCAAGTATTCGTTATGGGGAAAAAATCGCTTGCAGTGTTAAGTGCGATTATTTAATAGTTTGTGGAGTATCTAATTGGGGTGCTAATGGTATATTATTAGCTTTATCTTTACTTCGTAATGATTGGGAAGAGATAATTATCAAGAAGTTAAATTCAGAAATTGAGTTTCAGATTTTAGAGACGCTTGTAAATAATAATTTAGCAATAGATGGTATTAGAGGAATCCCAAGTTTATCTGTTGATAATTTGTCTTGGGAATTTCATTGTGAAGTTTTGAAAAGTGCAATTGAGGTTGTTAGTGGTTAAAAGTTAGGAACTCGCCTTACTCCGGGAGTGTTGTTGGTTGTTAGTTGTTAGTTGTTAGTGGTTACAAGTTAGGAGCGATAGCGGAGCTAGCGGAAGGCGGGAATTTATTTCAGCAATGCCCCATGCCCAATCCCCCATCCCCCATCCCCCATGCTCAATGTAAATTAAGAATTACTAACAGAATATTCTTCCAAAATTCTTTCGGCTTCTTTACAAAGCATTTCATGACATTTACCATTACTAGCTAATAAACCACCCCATTGATTAATATCTCCAGTGTTGTATTGTAATGGCGTACCATCGAAGTGAGTGTATTTTCCGCCAGCTTCAGTTAATATTAATTCTGGTGCAGCCATATCCCAATCTTTAGGTGCGGATTTACCCGAAAGCGAAATATAAATATCTGCTTCCTGCTCGATAATTGCAGCAATTTTCCCACCGACGCTTCCCCTTGACTTCTGATTTTGACAGGGTAAATTTTTCAAGAGATTATTTAATCTTTCATTGCGGTGGCTGCGACTTACAACTAAAGTTAAATCTTGGGGATTATCGCATTCAGAAACCCGCACAGATTTTCGTTCGCCATCACGAGTCTCTACAAAAGTACCGCCACCTTTGATAGCATAATATAACTTTTCCGCTTCAGGTATTGCGACTAACGCTAATTCTGGACGTTTATTTCTTACCAAAGCTATATGAATAGCGTACTCACCAGTTTTATCAATAAAATCTCTTGTACCATCTAAAGGGTCAATAATCCATACCCACTCAGAATCATTTTTACCATCTTGTTTCTGATAAGTTTCTTCGCTAATATAACCAAATTCTTCATCACCCAATTCCGATTGTAACTTCTCTAAAATATAATGATTAACAGCTAAATCTGCTGCTGTAACTGGGCTTTTATCTTTATCATCCTTAATTTCTACATTTAAATCATCCTGTTGATTACCGCGATAGTAGGAGCGTAAAATATCAGATGCACCCCAACCGATGGGACGAATTAATTCGAGAATAGATTGTAATTCTTTCATATGATTAGTTAACAGTTGGTAGTTGGTATTTGTTAGTTGTTAGTTCTGAACTGGGAATTGGGCATTGATAATTGATAATTGATAATTGTTCATTGTTGATTGTTTATTGATTCTTCCATCCAACGGCGAGTTCCGAAAAATTGACAGGATAGACTTGCAATTTTTGCGGATTTTTCTAAAGATATGGTAAATGTTTCATGCAATACATGGTAACAAAAAGCACCATGAAAAACATCTCCAGCCCCTAGTGTATCAACTGTTGGTATTTTTGGAACATCTAAAACATTAATTTTATTTTGAGATAAATATTGAATGGGTTTTTCTCCATGAGTTATAGCAATATGGGGAATACCTATTTGACTGAGATAAGCAAAAACTGATTCGGAAGTATGACAGTTGGGGGGATAAAAATTAGCCGAACAAATGGCATAATCCGCAAAGGGTAAAAGTTTCTCAAATCCAGGTTTCCAACTTCCACCATCGATAACTACCGGTATATTTTCGGCTTTGGCAAGTTGTGCGTACGCACACCCGAGAGCCATCTGATGTCCATCGATTAGTACAATATCTATATCTTGTAAAATATCTGGTGAAACAGCTGTGCTCCTAGCTTGGGTTTTGACAGCGTTGATGGAAATGACAGCACGTTCCCCCGAACATGCGCTAACAATAATAGAAGATACTGGTGGCGGGTTTTCTGTAGTGGGATTCAAGTCAATTATTTCTACTTGATAATTTGCTAAATCACGTTTGATTAATTGCGTCATTGGGTGAGAACCCACTACACCATAAATATTAGCGTTATTACCTAAATGGCTGAAAGTGACAGCAGCATTTGTTACTGGACCCCCAGCCGCAACTGTGTAGTCATCTGCAACCAGTTTCTGATTATTTTTGGGGGGAGATTCTGCAAGATAAATTAAATCTAACGTTACTAAACCCACGAATAACCCGTTAAAAGATTTTTGATTTGTCACGATTGTAAATAGGTTAAAAGTTAAAAGTTAGGAGTTAGGAGTTGGGAGTTAGGAGTTAGGAGTTAGGAATTAGGAGTTAGGAGTTAGGAGTTAGGAGTTAGGAGTTAGGAGTTAGGAGTTAGGAGTTAGGAGTTAGGAATGAAGAATTTTGAATTATGTAATCTACCCCCTCTACCCCCTCTCCCCCCTCTCCCCCCTCTTCCTCCTTCCCTCAATCTCAAGCTGATAATTGTTCATTGATAATTGATAAATGCAAACTGAACCAAAACCAGGTGTACTGTATATTGTTGGCACGCCGATTGGTAACTTAGAGGATATGACTTATAGAGGCGTGCGAATTTTGCAATCGGTGGATTTTATTGCTGCCGAAGATACGCGCCATACAGGAAAACTTTTAAAGCATTTTCAAATTAATACGCCACAAATCAGTTATCACGAACATAATCGTAATAGTCGCATCCCAGAATTATTAAAGCTTTTGGGGGAAGAAAAAGCGATAGCTCTTGTCTGTGATGCCGGTGTACCGGGAATTTCCGATCCTGGCTATGAATTAGTACTCGCTTGTGTTGAAGCCGGAATTACCGTAGTTCCTATTCCTGGTGCGGTTGCAGCAATTACCGCTTTAAGTGCTTCGGGAGTTTCCACAGAAAAATTTGTATTTGAAGGATTTTTGAGCGCTAAAGCAAAACAACGGCGATCGCACTTGGAGTCTCTGAAGTCCGAGGAACGTACTTTGATTTTCTACGAATCACCCCATCGTTTGCGCTCAACTTTACAAGATTTAGCAGAAATATTTGGTGATGGCAGACAAATTGTCATCGCACGAGAATTAACTAAAATGTATGAAGAGTTTTGGCGGGGAACTATTGCAGGTGCTTGTAGCTACTATGAAAAAAAGGTTCCTATCGGTGAATATACTTTAGTTGTAGCGGGAAATCCACCCACTCAACGGGAGTTTACAGAACAAGAACTTATTAATGAGTTACAAAACATCATGAATCGAGGAATATCGCCTTCACAAGCGAGTCGTCAATTAGCTGCATTAACTTCTTTACCCCGCCGTCAACTTTATCAACTTGCCCTTAACTTGAAAAACTTGGATTGTGAGATGCAAGATACTAAAATAGTAAATCTGGAAAATTAAGCTGCTCTTGTATTACTTGATTATTCCGCCTATATAGATCGAGGCTGAGTGTCTTGTTTGATTTGAGGTAAATCGGGTATTATTTTCACCCTGATTAACCAGCACATTACAATAAAGTAAAAATTAGAGTTTGTTGACAACGAGGGATTAGAATGACCCAAGTGGTTTTAGGTGAAAACGAAGGAATAGATTCTGCTTTACGTAGATTTAAGCGTCAAGTTTCCAAGGCTGGGATTTTGGCTGATGTTAAGTATCATCGGCACTTTGAAACCCCACAGGAGAAACGTAAGCGTAAAGCAGTTGCAGCAAGACGCAAAAGACGTTTCAAATAAGTAGGAATGAGTACTTTTTACTATTTGCTTTCCCTGTGAAATCTATTACTCACGAATGTGGGTAGCTTCTGCTCCAACCGATTTTTATCCCGAAGGAAAGAGCGTATCGCCATAATATATCTAAACATTACCTATGAACTAGAAAAAAATTTCAGATTCAGCAAAGTGCCTTGAAACTTCTGAAATATAGTTGACGGGCACCCATAGGAATTCTAACCAGAAAAAACTCTTATGGGAAGTCTTGACGCGGGCAAGTTTTCACAATTGATTGCCCCTCAACTTTCTTGATTTGATAAACAGCCACTGCCAATGGTGCAGTGGTTGTTTGTTATATATTACTTTTATTCCGGCAGAAGTAATTCTTACTGTGGTGGGTTAGGAGTTAGGAGTTAGGGGTTAGGAGTAATAAGTTAGTAATTGGCCATAATTGAGATGAATTTCTTTACAACGCGACGATCGCTTGCCCCATGCCCTAAGGACTTATTGCGCAGCAATATCAACTAAAATGAGAACTGATTAATATCTATATATACATTACTTTGTGATTGATAAAATTCTCGTTTTCCAAAAATATGATTCTAAGGAATGGCGACAGCAGCTTGTTTATTATCTCCCCCAAATAACAACTATAGTCTCTGAGCTAGTTATAGGAATTTGCACTGGTTGGTTATTTAATTGGTTACAAATTCCTGTAGGTTGGTTGTTGGGTGCGATGATTGGGGGAATTGTTTATTCGACTATACAAGGCAATTCTCAACCGTTACCGAAGATTTTTATCACTTTGGGTAAAGCTTTTATCGCTCTGGCAACTGCGGCACGTTTTTCTTGGGAAACTATAAATGTCGCTGCAAATTATGCGCTACCGTTGCTGTTTTGCGTGTTAATTTCTGGTTTTTTAAGTTTGTTTCATGGATATCTTTTATCTCGCTTGTCTGGTATTGATAAGGCGACGGGATTGGTATCGTTTATTCCTGGTGCTGCTTCTAGTATTGTTGCAATCTCTGAAGAAATGGGAGCTGATGCTGCTACAGTTACAGTTTTCCAGTATTTACGTGTTTTGCTAGTTGTTTTACTGATACCCAGTGCGGCTGGTTTCTTTTTCCCCGCCGATTTAAATAATTCTATGACAATGGCAATCGCAACAACAAATTATTCTTCAGTTCCGATGTGGTTTAATTTAGCCATATTGGGTGGGTGTTGTATATTAGGAATTTGTGGTGGAAATCTTTTAAAATTACCTGCTTCGGGATTTTTGGGGACGTTTTTGGTAGGCTTAGGAGTGTTTTGGAGTTCTCCCTATGAATTACAGGTACCCTCATGGTTATTCGCTATCGGATTATTATTTGTAGGGTTGTCGATTGGTGTTAAATTCGACATCGAAACGGCGAACAAACTTTTGAAAGCGGTGTTAATTGAAATTGTTTTAATAGTTTCATTAATTCTTTTGTGTTTTGGTGTTGGTTACTTATTTCATGTATTTACTGGAGTTGATACTATCACTTCTTTATTAGGGTTTACTCCTGGAGGAATAGAAGCAATGCTTGCTACCGTGATGCAGTTGGGTGGTGACACGGGTTTAGTATTAGCGATGCAGATGACGCGAATGTTAATTATTATTGCTTTGGGACCTTGGTTTGTCACTTTTGTGATGGAGGTGGCAAAGGATTCGGATGAAGTCAACCGCTTCGCGGAAGTCAAAAGTCAAAAGTCAAAAGTCAAAAGTTAATAGATAAATTAACAAGTAAATATTTCTTCCCAAACTCATAACTCCTAACTCCTAACTCTTAACCCATAAGATAGTTTCCTGATTTTTACGATCAGTGTAGAATTACCCTACTATTTCAATATTTACAAGGTTAAACTGGTGAGAATGTATTCTTTGCAATATTTAATCACCACTTTAGAAATGTTGTCTACTATTTTTATCCCTCACGGGCATTGTTATCTATGGAAAACTGGATTAGTTTCGCTACATCTCATTTCAGATTCCTTGATCGCAGTGGCTTATTTCTTAATTCCCATCATGCTTATTTATATAGTTCATAAACGAGAAGATGTTCCTTTCGATTGGATATTTCTTTGTTTCGGTGCTTTTATTATTTTGTGTGGCTTTACGCATTTAGCGGAAGTTTGGACGTTATGGCATCCTAATTATTGGGTTTCTGGTTGGTTAAAAGCTTCTACTGCGGCAATATCTTTAAGTACTGCAATATTACTTTTTTGGTTAACTCCAAAGCTAATAGCTATTCCCAATGTTCCCAAATTGGAAGCCTTAAATGTAGCTTTAGAAAAAGAAATTATTGAAAGAAAAGAAATAGAAGCAAAGTTAAATTTACAAACTCAGGAGTTGGAAGGAACATTATTAGAACTTCAGCGTACTCAAGCCCAGATGATTCATAGTGAGAAAATGTCAGGGCTGGGACAAATGGTAGCAGGAGTAGCCCACGAAATTAATAATCCTGTTAGCTTTGTTTATAGTAATCTTGTTCCAGCGAGAGAATATGCTCAAGATTTTATAGAGTTATTAGAACTTTATCAGCATACTTATCCTCAACCTCTTCAAGAAATTCAAGAGAAAATTGAAGAAATTGAATTAGATTTTATTAAGGAAGATTTTATGAAATTGCTAAATTCTATGGAGGTGGGAACCGAACGTATTTATAAAATTGTTTTATCGCTGCGTAATTTTTCTCGTCTGGATGAATCTGAATTTAAGAAAGTTGATATTCATGAAGGTATTGATAGTACTTTAATGATTTTAGGAAATCAGTTAAAAGCAACATCCGAACATTCGGAAATTCAAGTTATTAAAAAATATGATGATATTCCCCATGTGGAATGCTATCCCAGTCAGCTAAATCAAGTATTTATGAATATTATTGCTAATGCTATAGATGCTTTTGAGCAAAAGGATAAAAACATTGACAATCAGATTATCATATCTACTCAAAAAAGTGATAATAATTTTATAAAAATCATGATTGCTGACAATGCTTGTGGGATTATCCCGGAGATAAATTCAAAAATATTTGACCCTTTTTTTACAACCAAACAAGTAGGGAAAGGAACTGGTTTGGGTTTATCTATTAGTTATGAAATAGTCACTGATAAACACGGTGGAAAATTATTTTTTGATTCTACTCCTAAGTTAGGAACAACATTTTTCATTGAAATTCCTATTATTCACACAAGATAAATTAAATACAAGCTACTACGATCGCAACAGATATTTTTATTTACAGAGAATAGGGAATTTAGAAATTGACCAAAAATTATTTTGACTTTTTACTTTTGATTTCCGACCAATAATTTGACTGTATACTTGATATATATTCACTTCATAATTAACTTAAAAATACTGAGGATTTAAGTATTATTTTCATTATTTTAAGTAGTTTTACTTAATCAAGTAAACTATTGAAAAAATATTTCAAAATTACATATAAATTTGATGTTTAATTGGGAACAATAAATTTAACACTAATACATTATCTTTTAATTATTCCCATGTCAGAAAGCATCTACGAATCAACATATATCACATCTGGAGAGTGCCAAGAACAATTACAACGCACGATGCAGTATCAAAAACTGCTGAATAGAATCCTCGCAAGAATTCGAGCATCGGTAAATTTAGAATCTCTTTGTATAGACACCAGTCAAGATATTTGTTGGCTTTTGGGTATTGAAAGGGTAGCCATTTTTCGATTTAACGAAGACTGGAGTGGAAGTTTTGTTAATAACTTCGGATTTGCACGCACTCCTTGGAATGATATTCGCACTTTTGGACAAAACTTGATTTGGAAAGATACCTACTTACAAGAAACTAAGGGTGGAAGATATGTTAAAAATGAGCCTTATTCAGTTGAAGATATCTACACAGTGGGGTATTCTCGCTGTCATATAGAAGTACTCGAACAGTTTCAGATTCGCGCTTATGCAATCGCACCTATTTTTGTAGGTAATCATTTATGGGGCTTACTTGCTGCTTATCAACATTCTCAACCGCGTCACTGGCTAAGTGATGAGGTAGAATTTTTGCATCAAGCCGGTAGCTATTTGGGAATAGCAATGCAGCAAGCCCAAGCTCTAACACAACAAGAGCAACAGACAGGGAGGTTGCAAAAGTCTGTAGCGAGACAGCGCGCTCTAATGGAAGTGGTAGGTAATATTCGCTCATCTTTGGATACTAAATTTATATTCGATACCACTTGTAAGGAACTTTGCAAGCTTTTGAATTTAGAAAGAGCAGCGATTTACCAATTTCATGAAGACTGGAGTGGAGAATTTATTAGTCATTTTGGCACGGTGGAATCTCAATGGGAAACGATTAATCCCTTTGGAAAAAATTCAGTTTGGCAAGACACCCATTTACAGGAAACCAAAGGAGGGCGTTATCGTAATAATGAAACTTTTGCGGTTACTGATATTTATGAAGCATCACATACGCGCTGTCATCTAGATATTTTAGAACAATTTAAAATTCGCGCTTATGCTTTAGCACCAATTTTTATTGGTCCAAAATTATGGGGTTTATTGGCGGCTTATCAACATTCTTCACCCCGTCAGTGGCTAGATTACGAAGTGGAATTTTTGTCTCAGGTAGGAGGGCAACTCGGCGTTGGTATCCAGCAAGCGGAATTCTTACAACAGTCAAAGCAACAGGCTATAGCCTTAGAAAAATCAATTGCACGACAAAGAACTCTTACAGATGTGGTAACGAAAATTCGTTCTTTTTCTAACACCAATTTAATTCTTGAAACTACCTGTCAAGAAGTTTGTAAACTGCTACAAGTCGAAAGAGTTGGAGTTTATCAGTTTAATGAAGACTGGAGTGGCAAATTTGTCAGCAATTTTGGTATTCCAGAAGTTAACTGGACTAATATTAACCCCTTTGGCAAAAATTTATATTGGGAAGATACTTATTTACAGGAAACAAAAGGCGGTAGGTATCGCCATAATGAAAGTTTTGCAGTTAGCGATATTTATCAAGTCGGACATGTGCGCTGTCATATCGAGATTTTAGAGCAATTTAAAATCCGTGCTTATGCTATCACTCCAATATTTGTAGGACGTAATTTATGGGGTTTGTTAGCAGCTTATCAACATACAGCACCTCGTGAATGGGAAAATTTAGAAGTTGAATTTTTAGCCCAAGTCGCCAATCAGTTGGGGGTAGCAATTCAAAGTGCAAATTTACTTTCTCAAACTCAAACTCGTGCCGATGAACAACGTCAATCGGCACAAAAACAACAAATTCTATTTGATGTAGTTGCCAAGATTCGTAAATCTCTAGATTTAGAAACTATTTTCAAAACAACTGCCCAAGAAATTCGGCGCAATCTTCATGCCGATAGAGTCGCAGTATTCCGATTTGAAGAAAACAGTAGCTATTGTAATGGTAAATTTATCGCTGAAGACGTATTAACTGAATTTGAACCTGCATTAAATTTTCATTTTGAAGATTATTGTTTCGGAGAACTTTACGTTCCAAAGTATACTCAAGGTAAAATTTTATCTGTCCCTAATATTTATACATCTGGGTATCAGGATTGTTATATCGAAAGCTTGGAAAAATTTCAAATCAAAGCATATATTCTTATTCCTTTAATGGAAGGTAAAAAGTTATGGGGACTTTTATGTATTCATCAATGCGCCAATCCTCGTAACTGGAAAGATGAGGAAATTCAGTTCGTGGCACAAGTTGCAGCACAGTTAAGTGTAGCTTTGAAACAAGCTAATTTATTGGGAAAAACACGGGAGCAAGCTAAACAATTAACTCAAACTCTAGATGATTTACAAAAAGCTCAAATTCAAATGATTCAATATGAAAAAATGGCTTCTTTAGGTCAATTAGTAGCAGGTATTGCTCACGAAATTAATAACCCAGTTAGTTTTATATATGGTAATTTACAACATGCTGAAGAATATACTCAAGAGTTAATACAATGCTTGAAATTGTATCATAAATATTATCCCGAACCAGTTACAGAGATTAAAAGTTTTTTGCAAGAAATAGATTTAGAATTCTTATTTAAAGATATTCCTAGTTTATTTCAATCAATGCAAGTAGGAACGGATCGAATCCGCGACATTATTGTATCTTTACGCAATTTTTCGCGTTTGGATGAAGCAGCTGTCAAAGAAGTTGATATCCATGATGGTATTGAAAGTACTTTGATGATTATACAAAATCGACTCAAATCAGAACAGCATACTTTTGAGATTAAGCTTATTAAGGATTACGAAGTATTACCAAAAGTAAATTGTTATCCCGCTCCACTCAATCAAGTATTTATGAATCTACTAATAAATGCGATCGATGCTTTAGAAGAATATAATAAACAGCGCACCGCCGAGGAAATTAAAAAAAATCCTAGTAAAATTTATATCTCAACATCAACTATTGGTACAGATTGGGTAACAATTTCCATTGCAGATAATGGCCCTGGTATACCTCCAGAAATTGAAGATCAGATATTTAATCCATTTTTTACTACAAAACCAGTAGGTAAAGGTACGGGTTTAGGTCTTTCTATTAGTTATCAAATTATCAACGAAAAACATGGCGGTAAGCTGTATTTTCATTCCACACCCGGTGAAGGGGTAGAGTTTGTCATTGAGATCCCTGTTCGGACAAAGTAAGGGTATAAGGCACTGGGATAGCTCATAGAGTGAGATATCCCATGATGTAAAAGTAATACTGACGATCCTCAGGACTAATCTTAAAAAAGTATTTGAAACAAGATTACTTTATTTAAAAATTATCAAATTATATGGGAAAAGTCAGAAAATACACAAAAAAATAAAAGTACTAATAGCATCTAACTAAAGTGTTGTAAAATAAACCAAGATGTTATGAAATATATTAATGTTATTTAATAAGTTAGCGATTATTGACTCTACTTTGCGCGAAGGTGAACAATCTTGCTATGCTAACTTTTCTTCTGAAGATAAAATCGAAATCGCAAGAGAACTTGATGCCTTTGGAGTAGAATACATAGAAGTTACATCTCCATGTGCCTCTCCTCAATCCGATAAAGATTGTCGTTTTTTAGCTAAAAATGGTTTTAAATCAAAAATATTAACACACATTCGCTGTAATTTAGATGATGCGAAAAAAGCCTTAGATACGGGGGTTCATGGTATCAATATATTTATCGCAACCTCTCCACTATTGCGTCAATTTAGTCATGGTAAAGAAATCGATCAAGTGATTGATATTGCCAGTGAGGTAATTACTTTTATTCATCAACAAAGCCCTGAGACTGAGCTGCGTTTTTCCACAGAAGATTCTTTCCGAAGTTCCCTCCCAGATTTGCTGAAAGTTTATCTTGCTATTGGAGAATTAGGAATTGTTAAACGTTTGGGAGTTTCCGATACTGTTGGTGTTGCAACACCACAACAAGTATCTCAATTAGTACAGACTTTACGTCAATGTTTTTCTCAAGATATCGAGTTTCACGCTCATAATGATACCGGCTGTGCGATCGCAAATAGTTATGCAGCCTTCTGTGCAGGTGCTACCCATCTTGATACAACAGTATTAGGAATTGGGGAACGAAATGGAATTACTCCTTTAGCTGGATTAATTGCTCGCTTGTATACCATCGATCCGGAAGGTTTACGTAGTAAATACAATCTCAATCATCTTTTGAATTTACATCAAGTTGTAGCTCAGAAAACAGGAATAGAAATTCCTTTTAATCATTATATAGTTGGTGAATATGCCTTTACTCATAAAGCTGGAGTTCATACAAAAGCAATTCTGAAGAATTCAAATACCTATGAGTTAATTTCTCCTGTAGATTTTGGTTTAAACCGCTCAGTTTTAATCAATCACAAACTCACAGGCTCTCATGCAATTACTCACCGCGTGAATCAACTTGGACTCAACTTAGATTCAACTCAAATTCAGGAAATTACTCAGGAAATTAAAGTATTAGCAGAACAAAAAGATTTGACTTTAGAAGAGGTAGATGAAATTTTATTGTCTCACATTAGCTGATATATTTATTTATCGGATTTACGCCGTTATTCTCAGAATTTTCTCATATATAATATTCAAGCGATCGATAACAGAATTCAAAAATCAAAAGTCAAGAAAATGGGAGTCAGAGAGTTAATTAAAACTTATTATTCTCTCTATTTTTCTATGCCTGCGATCAAATATCGCTAGGTTATCATATGTTATTTAACGGCACAGGAACAGTTGACTTCACCGACTCGCGCTCGTGTAATTTATTGAACCAATTTCCTATATGAGGATATTGCAAAAGCCAATCTTCATTGAAGCGTAAACTATAGTAACCAAAAAAACATAATCCTGCTATATCTGCTGCTGTCCATGTATCATCACCTAATAAGTATTTAGTTTGGGTTAATTGTTGCTCAAAAACTGTAAAAAGACGATCGATTGAAGTTTCAAATTTTTGACGATAACCAGTAGCAGTTAAATTATTTGTCAAATTGAGTATCCATAAATTAATGATGTTATCACCTAAATAATCTGCTAATTCTTCCCATTTACGACACTCCA
>JBCCSG010000046.1:0-29106 GCA_039200565.1 Cyanobacteria bacterium P01_D01_bin.50
ATGGTTTTAACTGCGAATTTCCTGGATTCCCATATTCACAATGACATACTGCATTTATCAGTTCTTGTAATTTTCCGTGAGATTTAGCCCAATTAACCAGTTCAAATACGGCCTGTTCCAAGTTATTTGGATGATTTATGGCATTCAAATTCAGATTCAACCCAAAATCAATCACCCGCTCAAGTCTTCTAATGTCACGAAAGGCATCTTCAAGTGCCTTACAGAATTTATAGCGCTGTTTACCATCCTCAAATAACTCATCAAGCTGCATTTTAACTAAATCAGTCTACTTGGCTAACACTATACTATTATTACTAAATCAAACCTAATTATTCCTAATAAAACTACCATCAAAAAACCATTAAAATTTTTCCACAACAATTCCAAGCATTGAAGTAATAAAATGATTTACCCAACAAATGTAACTGCGATGTAATGATTGTTGTTTTTATACACATCCTTCACCACAACATTACTGAACAGTTAAAACCTCTCCCCTCAAAAAGGAAGAGGTACTCTACGAGAAAACTACGTCACAGGGTTCCCATTAAAAATTTTTCGCTCTTATAATTTTTAATGGGTTCCCGTCAATGGAGAGAGGTATAAATTGTTAATTCCCAATCGGTGGCGCAAGGGCTGCACGAGGAGTTCCACCACCACCAATACTATTAGGACTATTATTATCCACAATATATAATGCCTGAAATAATTTCATAAAATCATCGTAAAACTTGCCATTTGTAGTCTTGAAATTATACCCATATTTCTGACGAAACTCCTTGGGAACTCCTTTTTCTACTGCAAAATAGTGAGCATCTCCGTATGAATCTTCTACCACATAAGCACCATAATTTTGCAAGGCATCAAATAATTTTTTACCTGCTGGTGTTTGTAAATTCAAACTTGCTTTTGTAATTTCTGGAGGAATTGCTAGCAATGAACCCTGCACTAAAGCATGATTAGTACCACCATAATGCTCTGCAGCATAACTATCGGCACGACTTGCTGGCCAGCGATATCCGCGTATTTTATCATCGTAGAACAGATATTTTTTCGCCCAAATTACTACTTTTAAGGCGTGACGAATCGGTTTATGGTTTGTGAGTTCGCCTTTACGAATTGAACCACCAATGGAAGATAATCCCGAGCCAAAGTGTGCGCCGCCTATTCCTTCTCCATATATATCCACGTTGTGATACCGCCAACCGTATATTGATCCTTTCTTCTCACAACGAGCCAAAGGTGAAAGTTGTACTAATGTTCTACCATCTGGCATCAAGAAGGCTGAAGCGTTGTTTGGTGTATAATACGGCTCTTTTGTCGCGTCTGGAATAATTAAATCATCGGGAATCGGTAAAGCGATATCCATATATTTTGTACCAGTACAGCGCCCCTCACCCCAAGCGCCAGGAGCATAAACTGCACGCCAGGGATATTTATCCTTTAGCTGAAACAAATATTCCTCATCAGCAGCAGCTTGCTTTGATTTACCAATATTTGCCTTGACATAACGCGCATTAGATCCTATCGGCATATTCCAAATAGATGTCGATAAAAAGGGCCACGAAAACTTTTCTCTTGTGGGGGCTTGACTAAAAGTAATCCGGCAGCCAAATGCAAGAGCCATAATTACGCCAATTAAAAACACAACCAAAATACGCAAACGCCAACGGCTTGTCGAAATTTGAAAGTTTTTCATCTTTAACGAACGAGTAATCTATTGCCGAGTCTTGATGTATTCTATATTGCTACTCCCAATGCCCTTATCGATTACCGGGTAAAAATTTTTCTCTCCCTCCCTCAATAAATGAGGGTTACGTAAGCCCGGGATAAGTCATAGGTGCCTTTCAATTCATGTAATTCTCATGCTCTATAGGAACCAGACGATTAACTAATATTTGTATTTTTATCACAAATAATTAAGAAATAATAAAAAAATGTTTTTATTGCTGCTCGTTATGGTTTATCTATTAATCAAAATTTTTGATAGTAATAATTAGTATGATTGGCTTATCATTTCTTGATTTTTTACCAAAACATTAAATAAAAATTATAGATTATATGTATTTATTCACTTTGCGATTGAGAATATTCAAATGCATAATTTTTGAAGAAAGATGTTTTAATTGAGCACAAAAATTAAGCGCTAGGTTGTGGTTAAAAATATTATGGCAAGAGGTATGAGGCTCTGGGAGACTCTCGCTAACTGGTTTGCGTTAAACTTTCGCTTCTAATTCAGACCACTGCAATCTCAATGCTAGACAGCCTCCCGTCAATATTCTTACAAGAAAATTTTTAACATTATGTATTTGCGCTATCGATGGAGGCTTAATTCGCAAAAACTTATTATAAAGTTAATAATTATACTAAAAACAAAAATAGTGATTTGTTATTTAAATTAACTATATATAGAGATTTTTCGGGAAATAGTTGATTAATTGATGTAGTTTAAGTCAGCCATACTTATGCTTTTTAATACATACGATTATGTGTTTTTTCTCAATTAATTACTTTCTTGATTGCATTGTTAAGTATTTATACTTTTATGTAGTAATATAAAATAATAAAAGATAAAAAGTAACTTTTAATAAACTTTGGCTAAAAAATGCAAAGTGTAACAGAAAAACAGCATAAGAAAGCTTGTTGAATTAGTGGGTGCCTACAAAGGCTTTTAAATATTGAGTCGGATTTTAACTTTTATAGGTAAAGAGGTAACAAAAGGAGTGAATTCACAAACCCTCACACAAAGTAACCGTAAGTACGACGCACACCAAATAGCGCGCTACTATCGTTTGCGTCCTTGGTTAGCTTTGGGACGTGCAAGTACAATTATCTTAAATTTTTTCTGGTTTATTCTGGGTTTAAAGTGGGATGAATGGTTCGGAGTAGCTGAACGCAATAAGTTGAAACGAGCGGTTCAGTTGCGAAAACTACTAGTGCGTATGGGCCCAACCTTTATTAAAGTTGGACAAGCATTATCGACACGACCAGATTTGATACGCAAAGATTATCTAGACGAACTGATAAAGTTACAAGACCAATTACCACCGTTTGATAATGCTATTGCTTTGAGACTGATTAAAAGCGAATTAGGTCATTCAATCAAAGAAATATTTAGCGAAATTTCCCCTACTCCAGTAGCTGCAGCGAGTTTGGGTCAAGTATACCGCGCACGTTTGCTCACCGGTGAAGAGGTGGCGGTGAAGGTACAGCGACCAAATTTACGTCCTATTCTTTCCCTCGATTTGTATTTGATGCGTTGGGCTGCTAGTTGGTTGTCTCCTTGGTTACCTTTAAACTTAGGACACGACCTGACATTAATAGTAGATGAGTTCGGCACCAAATTATTTGAGGAAATTGATTATTTAAATGAAGGCCGTAACGCTGAAAGATTCGCAACTAACTTCCGTAACGACCCCAGCGTAAAGGTTCCAGCTATTTACTGGCGCTACACTTCAACTCGCGTTTTAACCTTAGAGTGGCTCAACGGATTTAAGCTCACCGATACTAAAAGTATTATCGCAGCAGGTTTAGATCCATTAAAAGTGATTGAAATTGGGGTAACTACAGGTTTACAACAGTTGTTGGAACATGGTTTCTTTCACGCTGACCCCCATCCCGGTAATTTATTCGCCATGCCAGATGGTAGAATGGGCTACATCGACTTTGGTATGATGGATCAGTTAGATGAAACTACAAAGGAAACTCTTGTAGATGCGGTAGTTCATCTTATAAATAAAGATTATACCGACCTAGCCCAAGACTATGTAAAGCTGGGTTTTCTAACTCCAGATACAGATATTCGTCCGATTGTACCCGCATTGGAAGCTTTGCTGGGTGATGCAATTAATCAAAACGTCGGTGAGTTCAACTTCAAGACAATAACCGATGAGTTTTCAAAACTCATGTATGACTTTCCTTTCCGAGTTCCCGCCAAATTTGCATTAATTATTCGTTCGTTGGTGACTCAAGAAGGAATTGCCCTATCACTCAATTCCAATTTCAAAATTGTAGAAGTGGCATATCCTTATGTAGCACGTCGATTGCTAACGGGCGAATCACCCCAACTGCGGCGAAGATTGCTCAACGTGCTGTTTAAAGATGGTAAATTTCAGTGGGAGCGATTGGAAAATATGATTACCATCGCTCGTACCGATGCTAGCTTTGATGTGTTACCGACGGCACAAATGGGTTTACAGTATTTACTGAGCGATGAAGGTAAATTTCTTCAGCAACAGTTGCTACTTGCACTGACTGAAGATGACCGATTACATGCCGAAGAGGTGCAGCGTTTGTGGAATTTAATCAAAGATGATTTAAATCCATCTCGCTTATTAGGTGCGGCAATTGGCATTTTGACTCAATTTTCCAGAGAGAGAGTAGCAGCAATATTACCTGCATTTACGACCTCAACCTCAGTAAAGAACAATTAACAACCAGCATATAAATTAGGAGTTTTCATGTACTATTATCCCGCACAACCGCCATATCTACTGTTAATTGTCGGATTTTTAATTGCCATAACTTCCGGTGCAGCATTATCAGGAACCTTGAAAATGATTGCTACAAAATGGCAGAAAAATGGTGTGGCAACTTCTGCTGGTCGTTTCTCTAATAAACAATTAGTAGTGCCATTCGTTGGTATCACAGCAGGTATTGCCTTGTTCCTTTGTTCCGGTTTAGCGATATTTGGTTTTCCAAATTGGCTAGCTTGTGCAGTTGGTATACCACTTACTCTTTTAACTTGTATATTAACCGGATTTCAACTGGGAAGCATGATGACTTATGCTGAAAATAGAGGATACAAATCCTTAGATTTGGATTCGTTGAGTTAAAAATTAGAAGTTTTAAATTAACTGTTCGCCGTTTATAGATTGTTTTTGGTAGAAAGCAATTTGTGAACGGCGAATAGTTTTTTTTGGGAATTAATAAATATAAAAGACAAATTGTCTAAACGCAGCCGAATATTGTGCAATCGTAGTTAATTTAGCTATATACACTTCTCGATCTCTGCTACTTTAGCTTAACTCGATAACCTTTAATCATATTTCTAGCAACTAAGTAATGAAGAACCTAAAAGATTGTAATTTTTACCTAAAAATCCAAATATTTTTTTCAATAAATTAGGTTAATACACTGAAGATGTTTGCCGTTCATCCGAAGATAATATGTACAATTATCAGATGTAAATATTTTTACTTTATATCGTAAAACTGAGATATAATCTAATGAAATTATCATACTACAAATTACCCAATGGAGAGAGGAACTTTGGGGATGATCTCAACCCCTGGATCTGGGATCAATTAATTCCAGGAGTTCTAGATGATGATGAAAGTGTGGCTTTCGTTGGCATTGGTAGCTTAATAAATGATGGATTACCTTACCGCACCCGTAGTGCTAGTAAAAGAGTGATTTTTGGTACAGGAGTAGGATATGGTAAGGGTGAAGTAAAACTTGATGAATCCTACAAAATTTATTGTTTAAGAGGTTCGCATTCCGCACAAGCCTTGGGAGTAAAAGAGGAACTAGCAGTTACAGATGGAGCTGTTTTAATTCGCAAAATCTATACTAACACAGCGAAAAAAACCCATCGTTTTTCTTATATGCCTCATTATGAACTTGCAGGAAAAGGATGGGAACTTGCTTGTAAGGAATTGGACTTTGGTTATATCGATCCAAGATGGACTGTGGAAGAAGTGTTATCGGCTATAAGCCAAACAGAGGTTTTGTTAACAGAAGCTATGCATGGTGCAATTGTTGCTGATGCACTTCGGGTTCCCTGGATACCAATTGTTACAAATTCAACTATTCTTTCTTTTAAATGGCAAGATTGGTGTTCTTCAATTGGTATTGAATACAAGCCTAACTATATTCAGAGATTACAAAATCCAAGAGAACAGCAAGATTTTTTGACTCCAATTCGCTTCGTTAGAGATAAAATCAGGCAAAGTAGAGGTAGTAAAGCTTTAAAAGAAATTGCCATGAATCAGCCTCCCTATTTAAGTAAAGACTCACGTATTAAAATCTTGACAGAACAACTTGAAGAAAAGCTTCATCAGTTCCAAAACGATGTGAAAAATGGATTGTTTGCATAGTAAATCTGTTAGTCGCAAAATATTAACAGATGATTTTCAAAAATTACATCAGATTTATACATTCGTGGTTTGTGAAACTTATATTTTCTAAGAGTAAGTAGTTATGGTAAAAGAGTATTGTTTTTGCACTTTAGCAGTAGGTCGAAGGTATCGTATCCATGCAAGAACACTTGCAGAAGATATTCAAAAACAAGCACCTAATGTGAGTTTCGTAGTTCTAACAGACGAACCTGGTGACTTTGTAGAGTATAGTCATGTTATTGCCATAAAACATCGACTCCAAAGCGTCAAAGGCTATCATGATAAACGCTTTGTAATTGAGAAGTCGTTTGAAAGATTTGATACATGCGTATTCTTAGACTCTGATACGCGAATCATTGGTCCTGTACCGGAAGAACTTGAGTGGCTTCCTGGAATTACCGCAAGAACTGGATCCAGTATCCTCAAGCATAATGCACGGAAAAAAGGCTATCCAGCCCTCACATTAATAGAACAGATAGGACAGAAGTTAGATATAAACCTTCAAGAAACAAAATGGTTACATGAATTCATGTTTGCTGTAAAAAAACAAGGTGGTACTGAAAAGGTTTTTTTGCAACTTTGGCAGACCATTTCTTATTTCTTTGAAATGCAAGGAATTTATGGAGAAGAAGGAAATGTTATGGGATTAGCTGCTGCGAAAGCAGGCTTAAGTATCAGATTTGATTCTGAAGACAGATTTCCATTTTTCAAAGATAATATAGAGCGGGTGAGAGTTAAGGCGGGACATTCTAATCTGGTAGACAAACAGATTTATTTCGATATGCATAAAGAGATTGAATGGCCAAAAATTCCAATTTGGAGAAAAATTTTCGATCGGATAATTCAAAAAGCTGTATTCTTGTATCGATTGTTGAGACTAAGATATTTTCTCAAGCAAGACTCCAGTCTTCAAGAGTTAATACTAAAGTGATGATTTATTTTTAACGACCCGAATAGTCCTTGCATCATTAAATTTTACTATCGTTAATGGGTATTGATGCTTGCGTGGTAGGATGGAATATCCTTGAAAAGATTTTAGCTTTTGGTAATATTATTTTCTTCTGAATGCTGAAGTAAATGGACTTCATAAATATCCCGGCTATGCAATGGAGTTAGCGGCAACTAAAGCAAATTTTGAATATGTTTGTATTTATAGAACAACATAACTAGGACTTACGCAATTGTCACAAGTGACAGGTGGTGCCGTACACTCACCGTCTTGTTATTGCGTTAAAAATAATCAGTGTACAAGCACCCTACAAGAACAATATGCCAGTTGCGTAAGTCCTGATAACTAAAAAAGATCATTATTATAACTAGTAAATCTATAGCTATATATAAAAAAGGGTTAGATAATTGTCTAACCCGGGAAAAATATCTCACTTTTGAAGTATTTACTTTTTTAATGAACGCAAAAAACTCTTAACTTCATTCATAGTTTTTTGCCAAGAAGTTTGTTTGGGTTTTTCTGGAAAAACTGGTGGTGGTAATTGTGGATTCAAGTTGCGATAATGTTCCCAAATCTCCCAGTAGGGACAACCTGGTTCAATCCTAATCCCCGCCCAATGCAGGTACTGTAAGGGTTGATTAACTTTAGGATCGATTAATTTATGTCCTTCATGTAAAAAGTGAGAACTTCCTCCCCAATTACCTGGTGCTTTTCCTTCTCTACGAACTATATTGAAGCGGTTAGGAATCCGCTTGAGCAGCATATAATTAATAATTGGTTGGTCAGAAGTTTTTTCAGAAAAATCAAAGTATTCAGGATGGGCTGCACATTCTGCAAAAGTTTCGTATAAATCTTGTTCGGATATCAGGTTTTTCTTAGAACCCCAGAAACCGCCATTGAATATGTCTTTAATTTCGTTTTCTGTAAATACTTTTTCTTCTAAGACTGTGGGACTAAATACGTTTCTCAATCCACCAGTATGTTGATAATCGCAGCAAATAAAGTCAGTATCTTTTAAGTAGTTGAGATTATCAATAATTTTTTCAAAGACAACAATATCTGTATCTATGTACAAAAATTCGTCGAATGGACCAAACCAACAAGCTTGTTTGCGAAATTGATTGGGACGAGCGAAGAATTTACCACCGAATGTTTCGTATAATTTGTTTGATAGACGGTCAATAAATTCTAAATCTTCGTAGATTCCTACCTCATAATATTTATTTAGAGTCTGAGCAATGTTGTGATAATTTTCATCGTAGGGGATCATCACAATGGGAGTTTCTCGATCGTGGAGGCGAATGCTATTAAGTAAAGCTATGGCATGGTCAGTTACCTTATCATTCGCAATTATATAAATTCCTTTAGTCATTGGTTATACTCCAACTTTTATTCCTAATTTTTTTAAAACTCGTGTAGTTAGGCTTGGCGGTGCGTTGTAAGCTTTTGGTTTGGTGGTAAATTTTGGTCGCTTATCTGGTTCGTGTAAATATCGATAATGCAAAAAGGTTTCTCGGTAAGGAAAATCAATATTTTCTCCACTACAAACGCGCTTAAATAATTTAGAAGATAAACCAATGTAGTGCAGATAAGTTAAGCGGTTTTCTCTGTCGTATACCAAATTATTGCATTCCTCAAAATGTGGTGAAGTAACACAACAGCCGGTTGTTTCACTTTCCGGTAAGTGATGAGCAAAATTATAGATAGGAATTCCCGATCGCATTACCATATAGTTAAGAACCGTTTGGTCGGGAGCGTTCTTATATAATATTTCTGCTTCTCCAGCTTGCAATTTTGATAACAGATAATTTCGTTTATCTGCGTCAAATAAACCTTTGTTTGCAGCGTACAAACCAGCACAAAATATTTCACTATCAAGTTTAGATTGTGGAAAAATATTTCGTAGTCTTTCGGAGTTTATATTATATACGTGACTTAGATCTTTATGCTGAAAATCATAAACTACAAAGTCATTTTGATTGAGTTGTTCAAATATGTAATCTAATGAATTTAGTACTAGAATATCAGCATCTAAATATATGAACTTATCAAAAATACCATCGAAGCCGCAAAATCTCCGATGCATTCCCAAACGATAAACTCCGGAAATACCGTTTTTTTGCCAAATTTTGTAAGCGTCTGGATGTGCTTCCCAAATTTCCCCAGAGAAATCTTCCCAAAGTTTCATTGCAGAATTATCTGCAAATATTTCTACATTGTTTCTATGTTTTATTTCCTCTCGTACTCGTTCTAAACGGTCATCATAAGGAATAATAGAAACAGAATATTTATTAGCAGTATTTACTTCTATAGAATTAAGTAAAGCTACTAGTTGATCAAAAACTACATCATTAGCAAGTATATAAATACCTTCAGTCATTCAAGCCTCCATAAATATAGGGAATAGTTAGTAGTTAGTAGTCAGTAGGAAATGGGGAAGAATGATAATGTGTGTTTTATATATTGAGGTAGAGATTTTGACATCTTTTTAATCCTCTTAATTTATATTAATCATTAAGCAATTTCCTTTACGTAATTTGAGAGCCATGAGACCAAGTTAAGCTTATGCAAAATAATTTGTCTGGCTTCAGCAATTGCTTCTTTCGCTTCATACCAAGCATCTGGTGTGGATGTGACTTCTTTAATGTAAGCTAACCCTTTTTCGTCCATACTCGGTAACCTTAAAAAGCTACCTGGTGGTAATAATTTATCAGCCGCAGGACCACCATAATAAATAGGTAAACACCAAGCTAGTAGAGCATCCCAAAGTTTTTCGCTGACATACCAATCATTTTCGGCATAATTCTCAACTGATAAGTTGTAATAGTAAGGTGCCATTCCATACCATTTATTACTAAGTTCTCCACTTCCTTGCGCCCAATCTGGTAGATTACGTCCGTATAAATCAAGCTCTAATTCACCATATTTTAGTATTTTTAAAAATGCTAAGCGTTTGCGATGATTTTCGGTACGGTTAATACCGGATGTCACCCAACTCAAAGGTTTATCTTTAATAGGTGGTGGCATTTCATTTAACTCGCGAAATGAATTAGAGTAATACCAAATTGCAGGCATATAATCAGGATTGGGTGCATAATCATCTGGCCCCGAAATGTAGCTAGAGTAATTTTGAGCTATTTGATAAAACCGTTTATTTTTTTCAATTACTTCGTTTAAAGGTGGTTCGCGTAATAGATAAATTACCCTTTCTTTCGGTACTCCTCGCAGTTTTTCTTGAAAGGATTGCTGTGCTTTTTTGTATTTATCTTGTGCTTTTCTATTCTTCCAAAATAATAAATGCTTTGCAGGTAGTTTAGGAAAACTTGTATAATTATACATTAACAGAAAATCGGGTTTTGGATGAGTTGCCATCAGTTGAATATTATCCCAAACACCAAAGTTGTGAGGAGTTTGTTGCCACAGCCAATCGCCTGTTTTTTCTAAAGCACTATAGCTGCTCATCATACCAATTTTTACTTTTTTCATTGCTGTATCTTTATTGATAGTTGATGGATGATAGTCGTTCTCATAACCACTTTTCACTAATTAATAACTTATAATT
The DNA here is from genome assembly GCA_039200565.1 of Cyanobacteria bacterium P01_D01_bin.50. Lineage (GTDB taxonomy): Bacteria > Cyanobacteriota > Cyanobacteriia > Cyanobacteriales > Nostocaceae > Rivularia. The sequence continues at coordinate 10,631 of JBCCSG010000046.1, forward strand.
GGCGGATGTAAAGATTCATCGACGTAACTGAGAATTTTCGCAGCTCGATTTTCCCAAGAAAACTGTCGAACGAATTCGATGCTATCAGAATAGCCTTCAATTTTTCGGGGATGAGTTTCTAAAACTCGCGCTATCGATGCAGTAAATTGAGTTGAATTATCGGGTTCGCACCAAGCAGTAATAGCTTTGGTATTTTCAAACTCTCTTAGGGAAGGAATTTTAGTCGCTACTATAGGAGTTCCAGAAGCAAAATAGTCAAATAGCTTCAAAGGAGAAGTAAAAGTTGCAGCTTTTCCGGAACAATGGGGATGAGCTAAAATATCTGCTGCTTGTAATAATGATGCTAATTCTTGTTGTAAAATAAAGCCAATAAAGCTAATATTATCAACCTGCCTTTCTTGAGCTAATTTCTGGTATATTTTTACCTGTTTATCTTTACCCCCCGCACAAGCAAACTGAACGTGAGGTAACTCTTTTGCTACTTCAATTAATATATCTATTCCTTTAAATTTTTCTAATGCTCCGGAATAGATTACTAATTTTTCTCTACCATTTTTTAGTAATTTTTTACGCCACTGTGCTGCTTCTTCTGGATGTCTTTCCATGAACAAGCGATTATAACCATTGTGTAGTTTAATCACTTTTTCTGGCGGCATTCCATTAGCAATCATACTTTCTCTTACTGTATCGGCAACTGTTACAGCAATCTGAAATAGAGGATTTTGGACTATTTCTTGTAAAAACGGCTTATGTTCATGATGGTGATGTTCGTAAATTACTGGTACGCCGTTTTTAACCGCAGCTTCGATAAAATTCCAATCCCGACTATGAACTATTTTAGTAGTAGGAAGAATGTGGAAAGGAAAATAATATTTTGAAGCAATAGTATTTGAATTTGTAAATTTAGTTTTAATATAGTCAATAGGAAAAGGCATTGGTAAGGGAGAAATTTTGAGCTTTTCCTGAAGATTGTAATATTTTCTAAGTTTTACAGGTGTTTTTTTCGGTCGGAAAGGACGAATAATATTTACCGGATTTAAAGCTTCCTTACCTTTATAAGGGTAAACTAAAACTGTCGAGTAACCTAAATTAGCGGCGGCATTAGCTGCATTTGTAGATTGAACTAAATGTGCTTCCGGCTTGGGTAACTCTTCTCTAATAAAATAAATATAATGTTTTTTATTATTAATATCTTTCATTGACATTAATTGTTAATTTAATACTGTATATGTATACTCGCTTAAAGCTCTTAAGTAGGTTGGCGTTGAAAATAGTAATTAAGACAAGTGAGTAGTGAATGGTGAGTAGTGAGTAATAACAAGGCTTTGGAGCCAGTTTACATTTAGTAATATAGTTGGGTTTATTTCTGCTGACCTACTTACATAAATAATTTGAGATGGAAAATAGGCTAAAAAGTCATTCTTTAGTTTATCCGATAAATATGAATTATTCTACTCTCTTGTCAAAGCCAATAAAAAATCAATTATATATCTATTACCCCTTTCCGCCTAACTATTATTTAATACTATCCTCAAAGTATTTTAATTGATTTAATAAATGTAAAGCTGATTGATAAGCTTGAGAAACGATCTCATCTTTTGATTGATTATTATCTTCTTTTTCGTGAACTAAGGAGTCTAAGAAAGCCAGTATTGACTCAGTATGGTTACGAAAATCTTTCGAGATATCTGTTAATACTTCCTCTCCACTAACTCCAGCGCTACTTTCACTTACAGCTGATACTAGTTGCCAGCTTTTTTGTAAGGTAAAAATATCGTCAAAAATATCAACAATATTGAGAATTTTCCAAGCAGATTTATAGGATTCTTCTAATAATTCCTGCTGCTCTTGAGGATTTTCAGCTAAATTATCAAGCAGTAAAAGCAGAAAACCGATTGTAGAATTTAAACGCGTGCGCATTTCGTAAGATATCCGTACCAAAGTTTGCTGACGGTTATTTTCTTGTTTTCCTTTATTGCCAAATTGCATTAAATAAAGGCGCTTATAATAACCATTCTTCTGTAATAGTTCGTTATGGGTTCCTACTTCTACTACGCGCCCTTGCTCTAAAACTGCTATTTGATCGGCTTTTTGCACGGTAGAAAGACGGTGGGCGATTACTAAAGTAGTTCGATCGCGACTCAAATCGTCGATAGCTTCTTGTACTAATCTTTCGGAAACTGTATCTAATGCAGAGGTGGCTTCATCAAGGATGAGAATTTGCGGATTTTGTACCAAAGCCCGGGCTATGGCTAGCCTTTGTCTTTGCCCACCAGACAACATTACGCCGCGTTCGCCAATTTGTGTTTGGAATCCTTGGGCTAGTTTAGTGATAAATTCATAGGCGTTAGCGCGTTTGGCTGCGGAAAAAACTTCTTCATCGGTAGCCTCGGGTTTTCCATAAGCAATATTGTTTCTTACAGAATCGTTGAAAAGGAAGGTGTCTTGAGAGACAATTCCCATTGCTTTTCGCAGAGATTGCAAATTAAATTCTCGTAAATCGGTATCGTCAACGGTAATTTTACCGGAACTTGGGTCGTAAAATCTTGGTAAAAGGTCAGCTAATGTGGATTTTCCCGCACCGGAACCACCTACTAAAGCCAGGGTAGTACCACGGGGTAAAAATAAATCCACATCTTTAAGTATTAATTTGTCATGATTTGGGTAACTAAAGGAAAGTGAATTGAAATGTATTCCTTTCTCTAACTTAGTAAAATTAACATCACCGCTACCCATAAACGGTTTATTCTTTGTATCTAAAAATTCTGCAGTAATAGCAATACTAGCAGATGTATTTGCAAAGTTACTCCGTACCGTATTTAATTGGGATATTAACGGCAGCACTCTTAATAAAATTAATAAATATGTCAGTAGTACTGTTGAAATAGTAGAAATCTGGTCATTAAAAATAGTACGACTTATAAATACAATTCCCAATAATGCTGAAATACCCATGACCTCACTAACAGGTGCAATTGCTTCAGAATTAGCCTGGGATTTAAAGTCCGCTTCTTCCCGGTCTTGAATAAAATTTTTAATTCGTTGAAATTCTTTATTTTCGTTTCCAGTCGATTTAACTAAACGTATCCCATTCAAAGTTTCTAGCATGGCGATAGAATACCCTTTCGATATCTCGCTCAATTGCTTACCAAATTTTTTAGAACGGATAATCGCATACTGATTTACTATCATTACCAAAGATAATAATAGCGTGGCCGCAATAGTTAACTGCCAAGATATTGATAGCAATATTCCAGTAAAAACTAAAATTGTAATACTCAAAATTACTAATTTAATCGTGTGTCGTAAAGCTCCAGCTGCACGACCGCTTTCTATACCAAGACGGCTGATTAATTCACCAACTCTCATCTTAGAGTAATAATCTATATCAACATCTAGTAACAGCTTTACTCCTGTTTTGCGGATATCCGAAGTTAACCGACGCGTCAAAGTACTCGATGTTAAGCTACTAGCATAATTAGCTGCATTCTTTAAAAATATGGTGAATATAATTGTTCCCGCCATTAGTACCATACGATAATTTTCTGGAAGACTATCAAATGGAGAAATAATAGCTTTGATAATTGTAGGGGCTCCTTTTAAATCTACTTCTTGTCCTACTATTTTTAAAATTACCGGTACGATTAATGCAGTACTAACACCATTAAATAAAGCTCCGGAAAATCCTAAGATAATTGTGAGGATAATCCAGCCTGGATAAGGTTTCGCAAATCTATAAAGTAGCTTTCTTGTAGACATGGAGCTTTTTACTTAGTTTTTATAATTGGAGTCAAGAGAATAATTATTTCAATTAATTTGTTATTTTTTAATAAAATTTTAACAAATGTACGATCGCTTACAAACTAGAAATAACTTGAGATAAATCAGATGCCATCGCATCTATACTATAATATTTCATGCATCTTTCTCTGGCTCTTTTACCCTTTTCCATAGCTGATTCTAAATTTTGGAAAATATACTCAATTTTATCGGCAATTTGTTCGGGACTGCTGGGATCTACCATATAACCGGTGTCATCCAAAATATCTGGAATATCACCTATTTTTGTTGCTAAAATTGGTTTAGCCATTGACATTCCATCTGTTAATTTCATCGGAAACTGAGCTAAAGCTGCCGGAGTATTACGTTGGGGAACAACAATCACATCCGCTGCTGCAACAATGTCCGGCATTTTATCAAATGGATGTTGTGGTAATTGGATTATCCAACGTCCCCATTTTTCTTTTAATTGAACATCATAATCATCATAGGGACTACCACCGACAATTACCAACTTGAAAGTAGAATCATTTAACTTGTCGAGGGCCATTAAAACATCTTCTAACCCTTTAAAAGGCCTCGGTGCACCGGGAAACATTAAAATTTTGTGCTCGGAAAGTCCATAACGCTTTTTACTTTCCCCAGAGTTATAAAGCTCGGGATTGAAAAGTGAAGTATCTTTTCCATTAGCGACAAAAACTCCACCAAATCGTTTTTGTAAAAATTGAGTATGAATGGTGATAACATCTGCTTTACGTGCAATATTTTGCATCCATTGTATATAAAGTGGATGATCTGGATGTCTCAAAGCGCCTTCCGATTTTAAAATATCTCTAGCAAACTGCTTTAAAGAAGGGCGATACCGCCACTCTTCACCACCAACCCAATTTAATTCCCAATCGTCGATATCCAAAATTACAGGCTTCCGAGTTTTTAATCTTTTTAATAACGATAAACCAAAAGTCGTAGCCTTAGGTTTCATCGCATAAACAATATCGCCATCTATTTTTTTGAGAAGTTGGGAAGCTGATGATATAAATCGCGGATAATTATACCGGTTAAAGCTAAAAACCTTAATTTCAGATTCTGGATTTACCGCTGGTTGATTATCGAAAACAAATCCTAAAATTTCTACTTGGCATTCAAGCTTTTGCAGCGCTTGTGCAAGTAAAAAAGAACGCACACCACCTCCTCCCCATCTACCCTCTCCAGTAACAGATAAGTCGCTGATTAGTATAGAAACTTTTAGTTTTTTTTTGTTTTGCATACTTCTCTACAATAATTCAGTTCAGAAAGATGTGTAATCAAAAATATTAGTAGAAAACCCTGTTAATTAACTATGAAGTTTTAAAACTTTACGTGAGATAAATATTGCATTTCACTCAGTCTTTATTGTATAAAATCCGAGTCATAGTCTAACTCTGTATCTACTAGTTATCCTAGAGCGAATTTACTGATAGTTGTAGAAAAACCTAAAGTTATCGTTTGTTAATTAAGTATTATTACTTAAACAATTCATACGTAGGTAGTAATAGATGAATCCTATATGAGTTGCAATAATTAGTAGTTCCAAGAAATAAAGTTTTCTCCTATTTTACAAAAATTACTCCTAATCTTCTTGTCTGCGATCGCAAAGTTAAAGTAATATAATCAACATAATTATAGTATTTATACGGTGGCATTTTTGTGAGAATAACGTTTAAAAAAGACTAGGTTATATATGTAATTTCCTAATCTACCTATCTCTACATCTTTAGGTCTCACTGAGTTATATTACTCTTGATATCTATATTTAAAATCATAGTATCAGTTAGTATTTTTACCTGAGAACAAGAGGTTATTTACGATCGGCTAGTTCCATTATTAATTTGTATAAAAGTCAATGTTAATTCAGATATTCCTGTTTATATTATTTCATTGAATGAATGCTTATATCTGATGATACAAGAAATAAAGCATCAAAAAATATGACTTTATTTGACAATCGTGAATCTTTCAAAAATGGAATATATTTATCTTAAAAGCTTGATAAACCGATAGAGTATCTACACAATCAAACTTATGTTCTTTACTCAGAAAATCGACTGCTTAGTCGCGAATCGAGAATAATTTTGATCCTATTACTTATGAAAACGATCGTAAAAAAGACTTTAGCACCTGAAAACAATTTAGAGTCAGACAAAAATATAATCATAAAAAACAAGTATGAATCAATTAAAAAAACCTATTTTTAATAATAAAAAATATCTGAAAATCAATCAAAAATTATCTTATAAAATAGCAAATTTTTAGGAATAAGATCATGGAACTATATTATTTTCGCTTTCCAAATGGAACGACTAATTTTGGAGACGATCTCAACCCTTGGTTGTGGGAAAAACTACTACCTGATGTTTTTGATGGAGACAATAAAAGTATTTTTGTTGGCATTGGCACGCTATTGAACAAAGGTTTACCCAAAGCAAACAAAACCGCTGTATTTGGCTCTGGTGTTGGCTATGGTGGTGGGGGTTTACCTACAATTGATGAGTCTTGGAAAATTTACTGTGTGAGAGGGCCACTTTCGGCTAAAAAACTGGGAATAGCACCAGAATTAGCTGTTACTGACGGTGCTGCACTTATAAGACGCGTGTATAAACCGAGTACCGAAAAGCGAACAAAGTTTGCTTATATGCCTCATATTCGCCTTGCTATCGAAGGAGATACTGCTTGGAAAGATATCTGTGAAGAGGCAGGTATTTCGTATATCGATCCACGTTGGACAACTGAAACAGTTTTATCTGCTATTTGCCAAACTGAGGTGTTACTAACAGAAGCAATGCACGGTGCTATTATTGCTGATGCATTGCGAGTGCCTTGGGTTCCTGTAGTCACCAGTACCCTGATTCTTCCCTTCAAATGGCAGGATTGGTGTTCAACGGTTGGTTTAGAGTATGAACCTAAATTCCTCATGCCATCAAATAAGTTATATCCAATAGCCTCGGGAATAGAGCCATCTCTTCGCTTTTTGAAAAAGTATACACTACAGGCACCAGGACGTTTATTGAAAAGTTTGTTCCAAAAGGAGTCGAAAAAAATGGCAACTCAATTAGTAGATATTGCCAAGACTTCCCAACCAAATTTAAGTAGCGATATTCGCATTGAGCAATTAACTGTGCAACTTGAAGAAAGACTGCAACAATTTAAAAAAGATTTAGCAGATGGTTTTTTTAATACTTCTAACTAATAATGAAAGGCAAGATATACCTTTGTCTAAAGTTCAACTATTTTATCTGTAAATAAAGCATTTTGATTTGATGCCCGCTAAACTAATGCTGGGGTTAATAAAAAGAATGAGGAAGGCTATCAAAATGCAGATATTTCGTATAAAGGTACTTTCGGACAATTACGTATTCTTGCTACACGATACCAAACAAAATATTGCTGCTGTAGTCGATCCAGCACAAGCACAACCGGTTTTAACAAAGCTTGACGAACTTAAAACGAAATTAGTAGCAATTTTTAATACTCATCATCATTACGATCATGTAGGTGGGAATCAAGAGTTAATTGAAAAATTTCCTCAACTGACAGTCTACGCTGGAATCTCTGATAAAGGTAGAATTCCCGGACAACAAATCTTTTTAGAAGATAGCGATCGCGTTAATTTCGGCCATCGCACGGCGGAGGTTTTATTCGTTCCCGGGCATACCCGCGCTCATATAGCTTACTATTTTCCCCCTGAAAATTCAGGAGAGACGGGAGAATTATTCTGTGGCGATACTCTATTTGCTGGCGGTTGCGGTCGCTTGTTTGAAGGAACACCAAAACAGATGATAAATTCCCTGAGTAAAATACGCGCTTTGCCAAATAATACGCGGGTTTGGTGTGCCCACGAATATACTTTAAAAAATTTACAATTTGCTCTGACTGTGGATAGTAAAAACCAGGAACTTCAGCAGCGATATGAGCAAGTAAAAGCACATCGCAGTCGTCAAGAAGCTACGATACCCTCTTTGTTGGGGGTAGAAAAACACACGAATCCGTTTCTTAGATGGGAAGAAGCAGCATTACAATCGTCTGCAAAAAGTAGCGATTTTATAGAAACTTTTGCGCAGTTGCGGGCGATGAAAGATAGATTTTGAGGAATTAGTCTTGGCTCACGGGCACCCATAAGAATTTTTTTCTTCTCAAAAAATTCTTATGGGAATCCTTCACGCAAAAGACGTGAGCTAGATATAAATTGTCCAATAGTAAGTAAGTCGGCACAAATAAACCAAGCGGTATTACAGCTTGGGTAAATTACCCTCAAAGCCTTATTCCTATTGCCTTTTGCCGGCTTGCCGGCTTGCCTTATCCCAATTACTATTTTCAATGCCAACCTACTTATTTTGCATCTATATAATCGTTTTGTTTGGATATCTACTTTATAAAATAATATCTAACTACAGTTCTCTATAATGTGCTTTTGAAGGATTTTAGCTAGAATAATTTGCGTTATTTAACGAGGAATACAATAAACAATCCATACAAACTTAAAATATGAAGTGAATATACTGAAGATTTTCGCCTAATATTCAAAGATAATATACATAAAATTTATATAACCAGTGAAGCTATATAGATTTTATTTCTTTTAAATAACGATTGTTATAATAACAGGACTTACGCAATTGTCACAAACAGAAAGTGGTGCGTCACACTACAAGCCTTATTATTACCTTATAAATTAGTGAGTGTACGAGCACCCTACAAGAAAAGGCGGCTGTAAGGCGGCCATTCCTAAATAATTTAAGATGGAGTATTTTCATGAATAAAAGTTTCTGCTTTAGCATTCTCGCTCTCAAGCCCAAGTATCAACTTTTGGCTCAAGAATTTGCAGAAAATATAGAGAAGCACTCTCCAGGAACTACAGTAGTAATCGGAACTGATAATCCTGATGCATTTAAAGACTGTAGTAATGTATTTGCCTTCAAACTCGAAAAAAAGGGAATTCTTCATTGCTATCACGATAAGCGATTTGTCATTGAGAAGGCATTAACAAAATTCAAGGTAGCAATACAGATAGACGCAGATACAAAAATTTTTAACAGCCTACCAGAGTCGATTAGTGAATCAACAGGATTAGCAGCAGTACACATTGAAAATCTTTTTGAACATGCACAGAAATACAATCCTGAAAGATTGATCTATCTTCGTAAGTTGGGTGACAAGCTCGATATCGATATTCATTCTGTCAGCTATATCGGAGAATCATTATTTGCTATATCGGCAGATGGAGATAAAACTTCAGAATTTCTCAAGCAATGGGATTTGATTGCTCGTTATCTAGAATTACATAGAATCCATGCTGGTTCAGGACATGGTATTGGGTTAGCAGCAGCCAAAGCAGGATTAGAAATTACTAAGCCTTCTTGGCTAGAAAGCATTAATCAAGCGAAAGAACATTTAGATGCCGCTGCATGGAAATCAAATAAAACTTTGTGGAGTAATTTAAGCCGCAGAATAGACTATCATTACCGCTTCAACAAAGCTAGAATTTTTGCTCTTAAAGATTTCAATTTTTACTATCGGTAAATTGTCCGCCATTCACTGTATATATTGGCAACTTCTTAAACCAATTATTAGAAATAGATTACTGGGAAATTTTCTAAATAATTAATATTTATGACATCACAAGAATCAAAATTTTGTTTCTGTACATTAGCCCTAGGTGCTAATTACTGTAATCTAGCATTAGAATTAGCAAAAGATTTAAAAGAACATGCTCCTACAATTTCTCTGATAATTTTGACAGATCAACCGCAAAAATTCAGCCAACTCACAAATGTTTTAGCTTTTGGACATCGACAACAAAGTATTGGATGCTACCATGATAAACGTTTTGCAATCGCCAAAGCATTATCACTCTTTAATTCATGCATATTTATTGATGCTGATATGAGAATTATTGCATCGATCCCAGATGATTTAGCATGGCAACCAGGAATAACTGCAAGAATCGCATGGCATAACATTCTTAAACACAATAAAAATAAATCGGAAATTAATATTTTAAACAAGATTGCCCACAAATTAAACTTAAATCTTGCTGATATAACTTTTGTCCACGAATGTTTGTTTGTTGTCACCAAAGATAAAGGACGCGAACTTGAATTTCTCAACAATTGGGAGAGGATTGCTGCTTATTGTGAACTACATAAATTTTATCGGGGTGAAGGACATACCATCGGATTAGCTGCTGCTCAAGCAGGAATGGAAATTAGAACTAATTCCATGCCGCAGATACAATTTTTTAAAGATAAATTGGAATTGAACAAAATAAAAAGTGGCAAAGTAGAGAAAAGTGAAGTAGATATTTACTTTGACAAACAAAAGGAATTAGAATACCCCAACAAGTCAATTTTATTTAGATTTACAAATAAAATCGGTGGTATAATTATGTATTTATATCGATCATTACGCCTTAGATTTTTTACAATGATAGATATAAAATTCTACTATCTGTGACAAAATAAAGATTGAATATAGCGGTTTTCGGTCTCGTTCGGGACATAAATTTACCTCACCTAGACTACCGCTCTGTACGACTTCTTAGAGCGGTAAAGAGTGAGGTTTATTTGTATTATAGTCAATCGAAAACAGCGATAAATTTACCGAGTTCGAGATATTAAATCCAAAATACTTGTAAAAATCCTGTAATATCAAGTCCGGCTTATTACTTATTACTTATTACTTATTACTTATTACTGGGCACCACAGATATGATAAGTGTTTAACCGGACATGATATAAAACAACCCATATCTAGATGATATACAATAGTCAATTCCTCTGATACCGCATTCCTGGAAGTTGTGAAACTAATCCCATTAATTCCAATTGCAACAAAGCACTAGAAACTTTATTAGCTGGCATTTGAGTTTGTTGAATAATAAAATCAAAGGGCAAAGATTCCGAAGAAATAGCTTTCATTACCCGGTGTAATTCGGGTGGTAAATCTGGCAAAGGCTTATCTACCTCAGATGTCAAATTAACTATATTACTAACTTGAGGAATTGCACCCAACATTTTTAATAATTCATCTAATTCTTTGAGAATGGGGGTAGCACCTTGAGAAATTAATTTTAAGCATCCTTGGGAGGAGAAATCATCCAGTCTTGCTGGCAATGCGTAAACATCTCTACCAAATTCATTCGCATAGTCGGCAGTAATTAAAGCACCTGATTTTTGAGGTGCTTCCATCACCAATACAGCACGAGAAAAACCGGCAATAATCCTGTTGCGTCGGGGAAAGTGAGTGCGATGAGGTTGGGTTTTTGCGGCATATTCGCTGACAACGAAACCTCGATCCAAAATCTGTTGGTACAGTTGCCGGTTTTTCGCGGGATAAACCACATCTACACCCGTACCTAAGGCTGCGATTGTACGCCCTCCGGCTTTAATTGCTGCTTCATGAGAAGCGGTATCAATCCCTTGTGCTAAACCAGAAACCACGGTAAAACCATTTTGTACCAAAGCGGTACTAATACGTCGCGTCCATCTGATGCCATATTCTGTTGGTTGGCGCGTGCCTACCATAGCAACAAGGGGTTTTTGCGCCAGATTTTCTGCTAAATCCACCTTGCCATAATAGTAAAGCACGGGTGGCGGACTAGGAATTTCTCGCAATAAGCAGGGATACTCTGTATCTGCTGGTGTCCAAAAATTAGGATTTTCTTGTTCGTGCTGTTTCAGAAATTGTTGTGGGTTTATTTGGGAACGTTGTTTGAGTACCTTTTGCAAAGTTTGTATACCAAAACCCTCAACCTCTCCCAATTGAGAAGAATTTGCTTCCCAAGCACTTTTCGGTGAACCAAAATGTTGGTATAATCTTTGTAATAATACTGGTCCAACTCCCGGAACTTGTGACCAAGCTAGCCAGTATGCACGTTCTTCTGTCAATTTTATATCCTCTTTCCTACCGTTCTATTGTTCCCAAAAACACAGTAAGAAGTTAGGAGTTAGGAGTTCGGATTTAGTAATTTTTTTAAACTTATTACCTCTTACCTTTAAGCTTTAACCTTCGATCTTTGACTTTTTAAGTATTCAAAAACAGATTTGTCTCCAATATCTGGTGGAATTGCTTGTATAGCTTTACGAATTGCGAAAACTATAAAAAATACAGCCCAAACTGCTAATAAAACTTTTTCAACCTCTACTGTGAGAATGTTAGTCATGTGCCCTAAAAGCAGGAGCGGAACTATAGGTGTGAGTAGTTTGGTTTCTAAACGGTTAAAACAAAAAGCTTCTTTGAAATAAATTCCCGTTAAAGCTGCAAAGGTGAAACCAATTCCTAATATACTTAAAGGATAATTGTAAATTGTTTGTGCTAAGGTTTCGCTGTTTGAGAAGGCAAAAATAAGTGCAGAAATACTACCAATTGCCCAAAAAGCTTGTAATGCTCTGTGCAACTCTACCATATAAATATGGATGCTTAATAAGCTAACGCCAAGGGCAACACTGAAAGCGGCATACAAGGGTGTGAGTAGTTGTAAATTCGGATTATCGTTAAATAATACCAAAGCCGTACCGACACCAAAAGAAAGTGCTGCGATCGCTAAACCCGTACGGTAAATAATTACACCACTACGGTCATCTTTGGTAATTGTAAATTCGCCAAATTGACCTTGATAGATTTCTTGTATCGGTGCTGTTTCTGTAGTCATATTTATAAAATTTGCTAATAGTTAATTGCTAATCGGTATTCCCAATCAATATTAATTTTGATACATTTATGCTCAAAGTGCTGCTGAATTTAACTATGAATTTACATTTTTTGAGTTTCAATTATCTAATTATTTTTTACCAATCAACAAATAAGTAATCATTTTACCTTTTCCTTTAACTGAAATTTCACCACGTTTTTCTAAAATAAATTCGTCGCACAATCTTTCATAGGTATCAAATGTAACTTGAATTTTTCCAGATAACCCGTGAGATTCCATTCTACTCGCAATATTTACCGTATTTCCCCATAAATCGTAAGTAAATTTTTGTAGTCCGATTACTCCCGCGACAACAGAGCCAGTATGAATTCCAATGCGAATATTTAAGTTTAAATTATTTCTTTGATTAAAAGTAGCTATAGCATCTTGCATATCTAACGCCATCAAAGCAACAGCTTGAGGATGTTTTGAACTTCTTGTAGGTAAACCACCAACAACCATATAAGCATCACCAATGGTTTTTATTTTTTCTAAACCGTATTTTAGCGAAAGACGGTCAAACACAGAGAAAATTTGATTTAATAAGCTGACTAAAGTAGTAGCACTCACCGAAGCAGCGATTTGAGTAAAGCCGACAATATCTGCAAACAAAACCGTAACATCATCAAAATTTTCGGCTATGGTACCCGCTCCTTCCTTTAAACGATTAGCGATGCTAACTGGTAAAATGTTGAGTAACAAGCGTTCAGTTTGTTCTTGTTGATGGCGTAATGCTTTCTCAGCAAAAATTCTGGCAGTAACATCGCGAAAGATAGCACGTGTCGCGGCGGGTTTTCCTTCAACAAATTTACAGTTAACGTTTCCTTCTAAAAAAATAGTTTGACCATTTTTAGTCATAAATGCAGCTTGAAGCTGTTCAAAATTACCACTCGACATGACGCGATAAAAAATATCTCTACAGCGCATTCTATGATCGGGATGTACAATATCGAATACGCTCATTTTCGTAATATCTATATCGCTATATCCTAAAGTTTCTTGCCAAGCACGGTTAACATATAAAAAACGTCCATAAGGATTAACCGATTGAATCAAATCGTTAGCATTTTCAAATAAATCACGATATTTCTCTTCACTTTCTAAAAGTGCTGACTCTGCCTGTTTACGTTGCAGAAATTGCGCGACTTGACTACCGATTGAAACCATCATTTGTAGTAAATCTTCATCTCTAAATAACACATCGCGACTAAAGAAAATCATGACTCCCAGAATTTTATTATCATTTAAAATAGGGAAACCGAAAGCTGCATGTAGTTGTATTTTATCTACCTGATTAAATCGCGGACAAATATCATCATTTGCTATATCTTCGCACCATAAAGGAGAAATGTTTTCCCAGACTTTACCCGCTAAGCCAACCCCAGAAGGGAAACTTGTTAGCCAAGTAACCGCTTCAAACTCACGAACGTCAACTCTTCTAGATGACCACATTTCTACACATCTTAAAACAGGATTTTTCGTAAATTTATGATTTACACTAAGGTATTGACTTGGAGTCCATAACTCACCTAAATCCCATCCTAAACTTTCACAAATAGCCTGCAAAATTTGCGGCATTGCTTGTTTTACAGTAATTGATTCTGATAAGATATTAGTGATCGCATACTGTGCGCTTTTACGCTGCTGTCTGCGCTTTTTAGCAGTAATGTCTCGACCAATATAAACGATATCTTCGATACCATTTATTTTTTTACTAATTACCGAACAAGAAAAGGCGATTAATTTTCTTTCCCTTGATTTTGTCCGACAAACAACTTCTACATTTTGAAAATATTTTTTATATAAAGAACGTTGTTGAATTGCTTTTTGCAACAATTTATTATCATCTATAATTAGAGAAATCTGTTTATGAATTAATTCTTCTTCCTTATAACCTAAGAGTTCTACCGTTGCTTTATTCACCTTTTTTATTTGTCCTGATTTAGTAGTCACAATCAAGGCATCTGCCATTGAAGTGATCACCTTATCCATATAATTTTTATAAGCAACTAAAGTGCTTGATAATAAATTATTTTCATTCATTCTTTGATTTAATTTTTGTTCTAGCAGCATCCTACTAGTAACATCTTCAATTAAAACAATTAATCTATTTTCAATCGGTTCACCCACTATATATATATCTATATAAAAATCACCTTTTTCTTCATTAAAACGGTGAATACCTTCTAATTCAAATAGCTCTTGTTTTTCTTCTAAAATTGATGTCATCACATCTTCAAGTCCGACAAACTCCGGAAAAACAAGACGAATATCTTTTTGCAAAATTACCTCTTGGGGATAATAAGCAAAGTTTTGCACCTGCTTAGATACATGTAAAATACAAAAATTACTATCTAACTCCAAGCTTTCAAATTTGCGTGGTGCATTGTGTTTATTAAAAATTTTCTCTAATAAATGATATTTCATCGTGGCGCTTTGAAGGAAGTAAAAGGAGAAACTAGCGAAAAAAAATTAAAACATAAAGAAGTAATTTGAATTTAATTTTTTTGAATCCCGCCTTCCTACTCTTAACTCTGTAAGTTAGACGTAGGCACCACCGATCATTGTATATGTATGTGATTTATTGGGACGTTCACCCTAAAATTAAACTTAACTGAATAATGCTTGAAATTTTGACTGCATAAATAATTCCCTAAAATGTGATTCAGACTTGATTCCCCAGTATCAAGTATACGATTGGGGTACAATTACGGGCTGAGATACCCGTTTTTATCAACTATTCTCTTAAATATTACCGTAAACAGGAATTACTGCTCCTCAAATATCCTTTGCAGCTTCAGAAGCTAGAAAATAGATAACTTCTGGTAAGGATTCGGATTTTACCTACAGAGGTAATATATTCTGCATCTCGAATGGAGCCTTAATTTAGGAACAGATTTAAAGTGAAAGGTGCCGGATGCGAAACTAGTTAACTGGTTTATAAAGTCAACCCCTGCAAGGGAGAAATGGTAATCCATTACTTGACGATTAGCAGGGCTTATCAATAACACTAGAGAAAACAACATTGTTGTGCAATATTAGTATCCTTAGTCTCGTCTGCCGTCTCAGTTTAGTTAAAGCAACAACACCAGCTACGAAGAAGGCGGGAAGCCATGAATTCTCCTACAGATTGTACTGCACCTAACGAATCTATGGTAACAATATGCCCCAAATCATTCTGTAACATATTTTTCAAGCGATACTTACAAGTTAAAAAGTCGTTTTTCAAATCTTCCTCGCTGTATTCATCAGTTTTACCATCGAAAAACCATCTGCTCTCCGGAATTCTTAGTCGTCACAATCGGGATAAGTGACTAAAAATAACTTCACGACTAAGAAATAATGCTTGTTTTATGAAAGTTATAAATCTCCATTATCCATCCATCTGACTACTTAGATGTAGCAATGTGGAAGTCTCTAGATTGATGTTTGTAATTCCCAATTCCCTCTACCCCTAATCCTCAATGCTCAATTTTCCATTCTCAATTCCTTATCATATGTAAAATTGAAGATGACCGAAACCAGAAGGATTAACCCAAGTAATGGCAGAAGAAACCAATAAAAACGAAGCTGGAGATAAGCCCGAGGCAGCTAAAGCCAAACCCCCAGCGGCTAAAGCCAAGAAACAAAAGCCCCCAGCGGTTGAAGATAAACCGTTTGAGGAATTTATGCAGCAGCACTATTTACCTGCTCTACAAAAAGCGATCGCAGATGAAGGCGTGGAAGATTTGCAGTTGGATTTTGCTTTTCAGAAGTTTCCTATTCCTGCATACGAGGCAGAGTCGGAATGTTGGCAAGTTTTAGGTAGCTTTCAAAATGGCTTACGTCAGTTTAATTTATATTTCCCTGATGAAGATATTAAAGGTAAAAAGGCGTTTTCTTGCAACGAAGGTAAAACACCCAGTACCCTAGAATCATTTTTAATTGATGAACGCAAAATTACTCTAGATTTAATGGTATTCGGAGTAGTACAGCGTTTGAACGGACAAAAGTGGTTGGGAAGAAATTAAGCAAGTTCGTGAAAAATATAGGTAACTACTCCATTTTCGGGGTTGTTACCTATTCCAACATAACCAGATTTATGCATTTCTTTTAAAGTTCCTTCTACCTGAGAAAAATTTGCTCCCGTTTCTATAACTCCTTGAGTCACGCTCAGTTTACCACCGCGACGTTCGGCAGCTTTCAGTAATTCTATCATTAAGGTTTCTTGAGGCGATTGATAAATTTCTGATGCTATAGCTTGAGGAGTTTCTGCGACACCAAAAGGCGATAAACCAGCTTTTAGTCTCAGTTTAAGTTCTCTTTCCTCTACCATATTGGGAATGAGAAATAAATCAACGAATTGCCCCAAGCCGAATAAGCCGAGAGTAAACATCCATAGCAAACCCGTAGCTACTTTACCGTTATACAAACGGTGCAATCCGCCCGTAAATCCTAAAAAGCCCAAAACATTGAGCATATAAGATATTTTGAGGCGCTCTTTTTCTTTATCCTGATTCTTATCTTTGACTTCAACTTTCATCTAATTTCAACTCCACCGAACGCTTAAGGCAACTGAAATGTTTGTGAATTAATAATTGTCTATATTAACAATTCAATTTTAATGTAATATTTTTAGAGATTGCTATGTCTTGTTGTTAATTCAGAATGAGGCTATAATTAAAGGTTATTCTCTTTTAAACATCTGTTAATCGCAAAAACAACTTCCGCCATCAGATTTATGATTGATTACTTTTTTGCGATCGCTACAGTTATCAATTTTTTTTTGACCATTATTGCTCGTGGATTATCACGCTCATAAGTAAAACTAAATTTTGAATTATCGACTTTTAGGATTTACAGGCATTAACAACATAAATCCGGTTAATTTTGAATAACCTTAAAAGTCAAAGGGTTCCCATGAAAGTTTTTTCAATAGGAAAAACTTTCATGGGTGCCCGTCAAAGTTTCGGAATTATCTACCCCATGTTCACTCTCTCCCCATCTCATTTGTTGCAACTCTTAACGTTTCACCTCGTTATTCCTACCGTACTCCTTGGTAAACTGATATTTATACTTAAACGCAATAATTTTGTTTCCCGATTTTTAGATGTGACAATATGTCACGTTTATACATCAACACCAACGCGCCGTGCCGCGTCTACACACCCGACATTTATCACAATCAGGACATGGTAGATTCCCTACAAAAACCAGGCTTTGAAGAAATACGTCCGGGTATTAAAGTCCCAGCGAAGGAAACTCTGCTGACACCCCGGTTTTATACCACCGACTTCGATGAGATGGCGAAGATGGACATCTCGGTTAATGAAGACGAGTTGCAAGCAATTCTTGAAGAGTTTCGCGCTGACTACAACCGCCATCATTTTGTTCGGGATGAAGAGTTTGAACAATCCTGGGAACATATTGATGGGGAAACTCGCCGGTTGTTCATTGAATTTTTAGAACGCTCCTGTACGGCAGAATTTTCTGGCTTTTTGCTATATAAAGAATTAGGTCGTCGTCTTAAAGGTAAAAGCCCTGTTTTAGCTGAATGCTTTAATTTGATGTCGCGAGACGAAGCCCGTCATGCTGGTTTCCTCAATAAAGCAATGTCGGATTTCAATATGTCGCTGGATTTGGGATTTTTAACCAAGAGTCGCAAATACACTTTCTTTAAGCCAAAATTCATCTTTTACGCCACATATCTTTCCGAAAAGATTGGTTATTGGCGCTACATCAAAATTTACCGTCATTTAGAACAGCATCCTGAAGATAGAGTTTATCCAATTTTCCGATTTTTTGAAAATTGGTGTCAGGATGAAAACCGCCACGGAGATTTCTTCGATGCGATCATGAGGGCACAACCCAATACTTTAAATGATTGGAAAGCGCGGTTATGGTGTCGCTTCTTCTTATTATCGGTGTTTGCCACCATGTATTTAAACGATATTCAGCGTAAAGATTTCTATGCTGCGATCGGTTTAGATGC
>JBCCSG010000047.1:0-29040 GCA_039200565.1 Cyanobacteria bacterium P01_D01_bin.50
GCTACTAAGGGTTGGTGAGTAACACACAATACCTGCATTTGCAAACTTAATTGATGCAACTTTTCGGCGATCGCTTGAGCAACTCTTCCGGAAACGCCCACATCAATTTCGTCAAATACCATTGTTCCAGCATTATCTGAAGCTGACAAACTTGCTTTTAAAGCCAATAAAAAACGGCTCATTTCACCGCCAGAAGCAGTTTTTGATAGGGGTTGTAGCGGCTCTCCTGGATTTGGACTAAATAGAAATCCTATTTTATCACTTCCGTTTGCACTTGGGGAGGTGGGTGCGATCTCAACCTTAAATTGGACTTTATCCATTGCTAGGGGTTTGAGTTCCCTAATAATCTCCGCTTCTAATAAAGCTGCTGTAGCACTACGCAATTTGGTTAATTTTTGGCAATCAGAGGTAAGTTCCCCCAAACGTTCGAGTTCAAGTTTTTCTAACTTTTCAATGGATTGTTCGCTGTCATTGAGTTCCTTTAACTGCTCTTGAATCCGATTGTAATGTTGGATAGCTTCACTGAGTGGGCCATACTTACGACAAATTTGCTTTAATTCCCGAATTCTTTCTTCTACTTCATCCAATCTTTGGGGATCTGCTTCTAAACCCGCTCCGTAGGCGTTCATTTGCCGTGCGACTTCCGTTACTGCTGTTTGAGCATCTCTAACTAATTCCAATAACGGCTGGAGTTCCGAACTATCGAAATCTACCATATCCATCAATGTAGCTTCGGTATCTCCAAGCAAGTCGCAAGCTGTGGAACCTCCACCGTCACTTTGATACAAGTCTTGGTAAACTTTGTAACTCATCTGTTGCAACTCAACTACATGATTGAGACGTTCTTGCTCTTGCAAAATTTTCTCAAGTTCGTTGGGTTCGCTCAGGTTAGCATCTCCTAATTCTTTCGCTTGATAAGTCAGCCAGTCAAGCTGTTGCAGGCGTTCCCGTTCGGAAGTACGACGGCGTTCTAATAATAAATGGGCTTCTTGGTAACTACTGAAAGCCGCAGCTATTATGGAACGCTGCTGTATCAAAGCATCACCGCCATAAGAATCGAGCCAGTTGCGAACCTGTGCCGATTGTCCTACCTGTACCGTTTGTCCTTGGGCAGTGATTTCTACAAGACGTTCCCGCAAACCACTCATTAATTGTCGATTTACCAAAACACCATTTACCCGCGAGCGACTGCGGACATTACTAGTATTAGCGGTAATTTCACGACTGATAACTACTGAATTTTCATCAAGTAAATCAATTTCTTGCTCGCTTAACCAAACAGATAAAGCGGAGTTAGAAGTAAAAGTACCTTCGATTGTCGCTCTTTTGCTGCCAGTACGAATCACGCGGCTAGATACTTTTCCACCCAAAACCGCGTCAATAGCATCAAGGATAATTGATTTTCCAGCGCCGGTTTCACCCGTAAGTACATTTAACCCAGCCCCGAATTCCAATTCTAATTTGTCAATTAAAGCAAAATTCTCTATATAAAGGGAGAGCAACATTGAGATCTATTCTCCGTTAAGGCAGACGCGGGATAATTCTACAGTTTGAGATACTAGAAATTGAATCCAAACAATCTCAAATAATTACTCATATCAAAATTATTTTAACTATCGAACAATTGTACCAAACTTAGTTTAATTCGAGTTTGATACAAATTGACATTAACTATAGACTTTTTTTAAGTATTGAGGATTTATATCAGAAAGGAGAGAAAGATGTATAGCATAAGGGCACACAGAGAGATGAGGAGATGGGGGGATGGGGAGATAGGGAGAATAAATTATTTCTAACCACTCACCACTCACCATTCACTACTCACCACTCACTAATCCCCTTTTATCTTTGACCTTATGAGTTACACTTATGAAAGCGATTGTTACAATACTTAACGTTTCAACTGCGGTGCAATAAGTCCATGAATATTAAAACAGTTCCTCCAAATTCCACACCACTAGAGACAAAATTAGTGCTTGCAGATAAACTAGATTCGACTATTGTTGAGTTACCAGCAACAAAAGCATATCCTAAAAATCGGTTACAAGTAGGGAGTGCGAACGAACCTTTAGGATTGCATTACGATGCTTCGGAAATAGCAGCCGACTATCGAAAAAAACCTTTACAAGTTTGGGGGCGGATATTCAAAGTTTTGACACCTGTTCTCAGCTTTGCTTTAGGTGTGTGGTTAGATATTAAACTTGGAAAAAAAGTAAAAAACGACTCTCGTCGTGCCGTTCAACTGCGAGAATT
The DNA here is from genome assembly GCA_039200565.1 of Cyanobacteria bacterium P01_D01_bin.50. Taxonomy (GTDB): domain Bacteria; phylum Cyanobacteriota; class Cyanobacteriia; order Cyanobacteriales; family Nostocaceae; genus Rivularia. The sequence continues at coordinate 2,254 of JBCCSG010000047.1, forward strand.
ATTGACAAAGTTAGGACCGGCATACATTAAAATTGGACAAGCATTATCTACAAGGCCGGATTTAGTTCCTCCCTTGTATTTAGAAGAATTAACTAAATTACAAGATCAATTACCACCTTTTCCCAACGAACTTGCTTACCAGTTTATTAAAGAAGAGATTGGTGCGCCTCCAGAAGATATTTATAGTGAACTTACACCAGATCCAATTGCTGCAGCTTCTTTAGGACAAGTTTATAAAGGCAAATTAAAAAGTACGGGTGAAGAAGTTGCCGTCAAAGTTCAACGTCCCGACTTACGCGATCGCATTACAATCGATCTATATATTCTACGCCGAGTCGCAGCTTGGGCACAAAAAGCTATTAAACAAGTGCGCAGCGATTTAGTAGGTATTCTCGACGAATTAGGCGAGCGCGTTTTTGAGGAGATGGATTACGTTAACGAAGGGGAAAATGCCGAGCGTTTTTTCCAACTCTACGGCCATATGAAAGACGTGTATGTTCCTAAAATATATTGGGAATATACCAATCGTCGCGTGTTGACGATGGAATGGATTAACGGAATAAAATTAACTCAAGTACAAGAAATTGCCGCTTTAGGCATAAATGCTCGTTATTTAGTAGAAGTTGGGGTTCAATGTTCCCTACGTCAATTATTAGAACATGGATTTTTCCACGCCGATCCCCACCCCGGTAATTTATTAGCTACCTATGATGGAAAATTAGCTTATCTCGACTTTGGGATGATGAGCGAGATTCAGCCACCCCAGCGCTACGGTTTAATTGAAGCGATCGTTCACGTTGTTAACCGCGATTTTGACGCTTTAGCCTCCGACTACGTTAAATTAGACTTTTTAACAGAGGATGTAGATTTAACGCCGATTATTCCAGCTTTCGCCAGAGTATTTGCTGATGCTCAAGGTGCTTCTGTTTCCGATTTAAACATTAAAACCATCACCGATGATTTATCAGCTTTAATGTACGAATATCCTTTCCGCGTACCTCCTTATTACGCTTTGATTATTCGTTCCTTGGTAACATTAGAAGGTGTTGCAATATATATTGACCCCAATTTTAAAGTTCTCAGCGAAGCATATCCTTACGTTTCCAAACGATTGTTAACCGATCCAGCGCCGGAATTAAGAGCATCATTACGGGATTTACTATTTAAAGATGGTCGTTTTCGTTGGAATCGCTTAGAAAACTTATTAAAAAATGCTCGTAATTCTCAAGATTATGATTCTAGCGATGCATTAGATAAAGGATTAGAATTCTTATCATCAGAACGTGGTGCTTTTATTCGTACTAAATTAATTGATGAATTGTTTAAAGGTATTGATGCATTAAGTAGAAACGTATTGCACAACTTTACTTATTTATTACGAGAAAGAGTGGGCGTAACGGCGATAACCGAAACTCCTGGCGTATCTACTGAAGAACAACAAACTTTAGAACATATCAAAAATATCATTAAAATTCTCCAAGAAGGTGGTAACTTTGATGTGTTAAAAGCCATTGAACAAATCAGTCAAATTGTAGTTAATCCCAACGCGCAAAAATTGGGACAACAAATTACTTATCAAATCGCTCAAAAAACTGTTGCAAGACTGTTAAGAGAATTATTGGTAACTGAAGATATTGATGTTAGAAAACAGTTACCTGCTGGCAGTTAGAAGTTAATAGTTAATAGTTAGAAATTAAAAAACTCGGTTTCTTGAGGAAGCTGAGTTTTTTATTTTTTGATACTGAGTAAACCCTAAATTGATTTGATATTTTGAAGGTGGTAAGTTGATAAATATAGATTACTGCTTATTTAATTTATTTTGTAGGGTGCTGTGACGGTTACAATCAATTTTCAAATTTAACGAAATAAATTGGTATTACCGTCACGCACCAATGGGTTTATTTGGTGTATTACTGATTGGTGGGTAAAATCTGAATAAATCATATTTATCCCTTGGTGGGTGACGGTAAAATCAATTCCTACTTCTTTAATCAAAATTCATCTAAACCGTCACATACCCTACAATCTCAATCAAATACAATTCCATATCTGGCGATGGATTAATTATTATTTTCATCTCACATCTGATTGGTGCGTGACGGTAATATCAATTCTTACTTGTTTTAATCAAAATTCATCAAAACCGTCACACACCCTACAATTTGAATAAATCATATTTATCCCTTGGTGGGTGACGGTAATATCAATTCTTACTTGTTTTAATCAAAATTCATCTAAACCGTCACACACCCTACAATCTGAATAAATCATATTTATCCCTTGGTGGGTGACGGTAATATCAATTCTTACTTCTTTAATCAAAATTCATCAAAACCGTCACACACCCTACAATTTGAATAAATCATATTTATCCCTTGGTGGGTGACGGTAATATCAATTCTTACTTGTTTTAATCAAAATTCATCAAAACCGTCACACACCCTACAATTTGAATAAATCATATTTATCCCTTGGTGGGTGACGCTCCTTTACAGCTATTTGACACTTTTAATCATTTATCGCTACTATATACACATACTCATAACGAGTATGACTTATAGCCAGATAAAAATATTTAAGCTGTATTAGGAGCGTAAATCAAAATGAAGATAGTTGGAATCGCCGGTAGTTTGAGAGCCGAATCTTATACTCATCAGACTTTGGAGTTGGCAGCAAAAAGAGTAGAAGCCTTGGGTGCAGAGGTTGAAATTCTCGATTTACGACAGATGAAATTGCCATTCTGCGATGGTGGGGATGAATATCGAGAATATCCAGATGTGAAGCGGTTGCAGGAAACCGTCAAGGAAGCCGACGGGTTGATTTTGGCGACTCCAGAATACCATGGTGGAATCAGTGGCGTGCTGAAAAACGCTTTAGATTTGATGAGTTTTGAAGAGTTGTCTGATAAAGTTGTGGGAACGATAAGTATTTTAGGGGGACAGTCGAATAGTAATTCTCTCAATCAATTGCGTCTTGTAATGCGTTGGGTACATGCTTGGGTGATTCCCGAGCAAATTGCGATCGGACAAGCTTGGAAAGCGTTTGATAAAGAGGGTAAACTTTTGGATGAAAAACTTTCTCAACGCTTAGATAAATTTGCTGAAAGTTTAGTTGAAAATACTCGTAAGTTGAGAGGAATTGATTAAGTTTATTGCAGTTATAATTCCTCTCCAAACCTCTCCCCTCAATTCGGGAGAGGCTTTAAAAATTAATACTTAGGAATTAGCAGAGGCTGAAAAATGGGCGAGTACCTCTTCACCCGTCATATTTTTCGTTTCGTTAGCAAAGGTATAGAAATGTGGTTTTTCGTCAATAAAAATTTGTTGTTTGATAACAAAATTTTCGTCATCATCGAGCAAACCAACAGGAATTGCATAATACTGTTGTTGTTTTAAACGATAGAAATCCTGGAGTTCCACATTTGCGACAAAAGCCACGCTCTGCCCATTCGGAAGAATCGAAAACAGATATATTTTCATCTCCTTTAAAATTAACATCGCGATCGCACTCAATAGCAAACAAAGGTGCACCACCAGTTCATTTCCGACACATATTGCAGTGACAAGCGCCTATATTATTGCTTTTCGTTTTAATTGAAACACTGAGTGCACCACAAAGGCAACTTCCTTGTCTTTCAACTTCGTTTGTCATGCCTTTTTCCTCAAACTGCATAACTACTTCTATAATTTAGAATACTCGACCTTCTTCAAATCCAAACTGAATGTAATGTTGAGTTGCAGCATCTAAGTCATTGCCAAAGGCAGCGATCAAATCGGGGAAAGAATTTAGATATTGGGCTTCATTGAAATTATCTAAACCTCGACCTTCCGTAAATCCAAAATCAATGTAATGTATAGTTGCAGCATCTAAGGCTTGCTCGTAGTTTAAATCGCCGAAGGCATCGATCAAATCACCATTAGAAGCTAGATATTGGTCTGCCTCTGCTTCAATATTAGCAAGATTGGTGATGAAATCGGGATCTGCGAGATTGGCTAAGATATTATCCTGATTAAAAAATTCTACTGGACCATCAAAGGTTAAGGTAACCGTATCTTGTCCATTATCATTATCGAAGGTTAAGGTCGTTGTGGTAACCGTATCTTGTCCGTCATCAACGATTTCGGTAGTTAAGGTAACCGTATCTTGATCGTTACCAAAGATTGATGTCCTTGAGGAAGTTGAGGTAGCCATATTTTTCTCAAATTTTTTTGTACAAATAATATAAACTACATAGGGCAGGAAAATAAATCAACGCTTTACAATAAACAACAGCATCAAACTCTTTTATCTTCCTATTTATGAATTTAATTCTATGCCACACAACAGCAGATTTTGATGCCCTGGGAGCGGCAGTGGGAATGACGCGGTTACTTGAGGGCAGCAAGATTGTTTTACCTGGTGGTTGTCATCCTGCGGTGAAGGATTTTTTGGCGCTGCATCGGGATGAGTATCCGCTGATTGAAAGACGTGCGGTAATTACTGAATATATTCGTTGTTTGGCTGTGGTTGATACCCAACAGAAAGACCGTTTGGGAAAGGCTAGTGAATGGTTCTCACTACCGCATTTAGAGAGAGTTATTGTTTACGATCATCATTTAGAACAAACACTTGATATTCCTGCTACAGAGTCTCACATTTATCCAGTGGGTGCGGCTACTACTTTGGTAGTGCAGGAGTTGCAAAAACGAGAAATTTCTTTGACTCCTACGGAAGCTACTGCCATGGCTTTGGGTATCCATGTTGACACTGGTTCTCTTACTTACGACCAAACTACACCGGAAGATGCTTTGGCTTTGGCTTGGTTAATGCAGCAGGGTGCTAGCTTGTCGGTGATTGCTGAGTATACACAGCCTGGTTTATCAACCTATTTACAGCAGTTGTTGAAGATTGCTTTGGAAGATATTGAGCAAGAGTTGGTACGCGGTTATAAAGTTGCTTGGGTGATTATCAAAACTGAAGATTTCGTTCGTGGTTTATCGAGTTTAGCGTCGGAATTAGTTGATTTGATGGAAATTGACGCTTTGTTACTCGCTCATGAATTTAATAAAAAAGGTGGCAATCATTTATCTATAATTGGGCGATCGCAAATTCCGGAGACTAATCTTAACCATATTTTCCTACCTTTTGGTGGTGGTGGTCATGTGAAAGCTGCATCTGTAAGTTTGAAGGATGTAAATTCCCCAGAAGTTTTAAAGGAAATAGTTGAGGAGTTGAAAAAATCGATTCCTCACCCACCTATAGCAAGGGATTTGATGTCTTCTCCGGTACGGACTATTTTACCTGAAACCACCATTGAGGAAGCCCATCGCACTTTGTTACGTTATGGACATTCTGGTTTATCGGTGGTTGATACTTCTGGGAATTTGATTGGGATAATTTCTCGACGGGATTTAGATATTGCTTTACACCACGGTTTTGCTCATGCTCCGGTGAAAGGCTATATGTCAAAGAATCTCAAGATAATTACACCAGATACGGAATTATCCGAAATTGAGTGTTTGATGGTAACTTATGATATCGGACGTTTACCTGTTTTAGAAGATGGAAAGTTGCTGGGAATTGTGACTCGTACTGATGTTTTAAGGGAATTACATCAACAAACCGCAGAAGAGAAAAGAGTTGCAGAGGAAAGAGAAAATCCAGAAACTCCGACTTTAGGTGAATTGCGATCGCGACTTGCACCTGCTTTATGGGAGTTTCTCACGAAAGTGTCAAAGGAAGCAAAAAAACGGGGTTGGCATTTATATTTGGTTGGCGGTGCGGTGCGGGATTTATTGTTAGCGAATCCGGATGAGCCTTTGTTGATTCCAGATATTGATATGGTGGTTGATGGTTTTCACAATTGTGCGGATGTCGGTGCTGGTGTGGAATTAGCTTCAGCGATTCAAAAAATTTATCCCGGCGCGCGTTTGGATGTTCACGGTGCTTTTCAAACTGCTGCTTTGTTGTGGCACAATGATGAAAAATTGGGTTCTTTATGGGTGGATATTGCGACGGCGAGAACAGAATTTTATCCTTACCCTGCAGCGAATCCCGAGGTGGAAGCTAGTTCAATTCGTCAAGATTTATATCGCCGCGATTTTACTATTAATGCTTTGGCGTTGCGGTTAACTCCTCCTCAACCAGGGAAACTGTTAGATTTCTTTGGTGGATTGTTAGATTTACACGATAAACAAATTCGAGTTTTACACGCTAACAGCTTTATTGAAGATCCTACAAGAATTTACCGCGCTGTGCGTTTTGCGGTACGCTTGGGTTTTAACTTAGAAAAACAAACTGAAGAGTATATCCGCTACGCTATTGACAGCGGGGTTTACGATCGCACGGTACGGGAAAATTCTAAAACACCTGCCCTACAAACTCGTTTGAAGTCTGAATTAAAGTATATTTTGCAAGCTTCCTATTGGAAACCAGCTTTACGAATGCTGGGTGAATTAGAAGCATTACAGTGCATTCATCCGACTTTGGAATTAGATGAAGATTTATTGCGACAATTGCATTTAATGGAACGTTGTTTGCAAAAATTTGATTTGGAGCAGCAAAGATTCACCCATTGGCAGATGCGTTTGGAAGCGATAATTGCTCGTTTAGCTCCACAATATCGTGGAAAAGTTGCGAAAAATCTGCAATTTCCAGATGACAGTATTAAAAGGTTAGAAAATTTAGCCGAAGCTAAAAATACTGTTGTAGAACATTTAGATGAATGTAAAAAGCCTTCGGAAGTTGTTAAATTATTACGGAAATACGACTTACCAATGTTGATGTTTATCGCATTGCAAAGCCCAAGGATTATTAGAAAGCAAATTTGGCATTATTTGACGGTATTATCAAATGTTAAGCCGTTGTTAAATGGTAATGATTTGAAAAAGATGGGGTATAAACCAGGAGCGCAATATAAGGAAATTCTTGATGGTTTATTGGCAGCTAGTTTGGATGGGGTAGTGAATGATAGGAGTATGGCGGAGGAGTTTTTGAGGAGGAATTATCCAAGGTAAAAGAATGATAAATTTAAACCCATAGGAACTGAAAACAGAAGTAATAGCAGCAAAAATATAATGATAGAGCCTCATTACCCAAAAATTATCATGTCATTCACTTATCGCCAATGGAAAATTGAAATTGAACGCGATACTTTTAATAAACAAGATATTTATGCTGCTTGGGTAAATTACGATTTTAGTTATGCGATGGCTGTACCTTTTGCTGCTACTCCGGCTGAGGCTATCAGAAAATCAAAGCTATGGATCGATCAAAGGATCAATTAGCTAAGTTAATTTAATTCATCAAAAATTAATTTAGTTAATATTTGATATAAGAAGAAAATATAATATGCTGGATTGACGGTTCTACTCTATCTATTAAATAAGGATGTAAGTATTCTTGCAAGTTTATATTTGCTTGATATTCTGGCGATCTATCCAGGGCAAACTCTTCTATTTGTATCTTGTTTTCGCTTTGTCTGAAAGCTGATAATTTGGATAATAACACAGAAAAGGGATTCTTTTTCAGAAAGCTTTTATTCATCTTTTTATCCTGCAACTAAAATTAATTTTAATTGTAGAAAAAAAATTACCGATTTAGTTTGACTTTTATATCAAAATATAAATAAAAGTAAAGCCTAGATTGACTTTCATCGAAATGAAAATATTTTAATGATGGTAACCATCAATGATTGATAATATTTTCTTGTAGGGTGCTGTGACACAATGCTTGATTGTTAACGCAATAATAATGTTTTCGTGTCACGCACCAACCAGGGTTTTGTGACAATTGCTGCCATTCCTGATTATGAGAAAATTGATGCTGTTGCGTTATACTCCAAAGTCTGTAAGTCACGATAATTTCTAAACAGCCCTAAATCATTCCAAATCAGATCAATTACTATTTCTTATTTCAGATTTGTGATCAAGTCTTATAGCTTGCTCCAAAGCCGATCTTTCTTTAGCTCTATGCCCATAGGGTTTTAATTTACTCAAATCCCAACCTGTAATTAAACTCATATCTTCTAAGCTCATTCCTTTCATTAACATTTCTACGCACCAAGTATGTTGAGCTTGTTCTATTTCTGGTTGTTTTCCTGACGGTGTTAATAATCCTTCGGTTAATATTAGCCAATACTCTTGTATTTCTATTTCTGATATTGGCATTCCATCATTATTAAGCAATAATGCCGGATATTCATCTTTACGACTTTTTAAATACTTTGTTAATGGGTTGTTAGTATAGGAACCATAACGTTTATCCATAATCCACTGATTAACTGGAACTTGACGAATGTTACCTTTTCCTATATTCAATAAGTGTTGATTGGTATCGCTTATTTGATTGCTTCGCTCTAAATTAAAAATTTCTGCGATCGATAAACCTGCTGCGAATAAAATATATATTAAAGCGTAATCTCGCAATCCAGATTTTTTAGCACGTTGCAAAATCAAATGAACTGTATTTGCTGGTAAATCGATGACTTTCTCTTTGGGTTGAGACTCATCTATAACTAAACTTGTAGAATTAGTAGCTCCCATTAAAAATAATGTTACTAAATCCTCCAAAAATTCATCTTTGTCATGCCAAAGTTCGTGAAATTCGCTGGTAAATTCCATTACGGCATACCCCAACAACATAATATTGAGCAAACTTGCTAGCTTTTGAGGTGCTAAGTGTGCGTGTAGTTGCTGGCGCTCCATCACCGTTGCTAAAAATTCGGCAACATAATGATTCGCTTCTTTTAAGCTTTTACCAAGCGCTTGACGATTTTCTAAAGGATAATTGCCAGCCTCTCCCACCACGGAGCGCACTAAATTTGGTGATTGCTCTAAGGCTTGCAAGCGGTTTTCACAATAATTTTTTAACGCTTGATAGACATTAGTCGTTTGAGTCGCTTGAGTTTTTAAGTATTCACCCAATTCTTGAAAGACTGGCGACTCGGAAATCACTGCCAAAAACAATCCATGTTTGTTACCGAAATGTCGAAATAACGTCACTTCATTTACTTTCGCTAATTTCGCGACTGCTTTGGTGGTAGTTTCAGTAACTCCTTGAGCGGCAAACAATTCTACTGCTGCATTAATTATTCGTTGTCGAGTTGACATTATTGGGGAACTACACATGGGGTTACAGGTTAAATATTAAAGGTTAAAGGTTAACACTTGAGAAACTAGGCTTCTTTTAAGCTAATTACGATAACATTTTTCACTCTAACGATAAAAACCTGACTTCTCTAACAAAAACATGTAAGTGACACTTGCATTTTTATTTAGTCTCTGTTAACGTAGGAATGTAAGCAGCACTTGCATATTCTAATTTAGCTTTAGTTGTATTTATAAAAGCGATCTTATTGGGATTGCAATTTCCGTAGAAATACTTCTAATTGAATTTTGAGATGTAAATTCTGAATTGCTCTGATATATCGAAGGTTTTACTAACAGTACTCAATCAAAAGAAATAATTATGACTACAGGTTTGTCTATGGCTGAGGGCGAGCAACCGCTTGCTCTAAATTGGATTAATGTGGCATTTTTCGGTGCGTTTCATATTTTGGCCTTATTAGCTCCGTGGTTTTTTTCTTGGTCAGCTTTAGGAGTAATGATATTTTTACACTGGTTGTGTGGCAGTATTGGTATTTGTTTGGGTTATCACAGAATTTTGAGCCATCGCAGTTTACAAGTGCCGAAGTGGTTGGAATATGCGATCGCCATTATCGGAGCGCTGGCGATGCAGGGAGGACCAATATTTTGGGTAGCTGGACATAGATTACACCATGCTTATACTGAGGATGAAGATAAAGATCCTTATTCTGCCAAGCGTGGTTTTTGGTGGAGTCATATGCTTTGGATGTTCTACCCTAGTCCGGAATTTTTTGAATATGAAAAGTTCAAGAAATATGCTCCCGATTTAGCTCGCGATCCATTTTATCGTTGGCTAAATCGCTACTTTCTATTTATGCAAATTCCCGTAGCTATTTTATTATATGTTTTAGGTGGATGGTCTTTTGTAGTTTACGGTTTATTTCTCAGAGCCGTATTGCTCTGGCATTCCACTTGGTTGATTAATTCTGCAACTCATATCAGAGGTTATCGTACTTTTGATTCGGATGATAATTCCCGTAATCTTTGGTGGGCTGCTATTTTAACTTACGGTGAAGGTTGGCACAATAATCACCACGCTAATCCAAAAGTCGCGAAAGCTGGATTGCGTTGGTGGGAAATAGATATGACTTGGTGGGCGATTAAAGTTTTGCAAACTTTGGGATTGGCGAAGAAGGTTGTGATGCCGGTTGCTAAGAAATAATTGAGAAATCACTCTTGTGGTATAATCTCTTCGGTGGATGTTATGCTAAATATCCCTACAGCATCATTTTGACTCTATTTGGCACTCCGGCATTATTTGAAAATGTCTACCTACGATATCATTTACAAAACTGTTCGCCAAATTCCTGCTGGTAAAGTTGCTACCTACGGACAAATAGCGGATTTGGCGGGGCTTTATGGTAAAGCGCGCTTAGTCGGATATGCAATGTTTCAGATAGATAATACCTCTGATGATATTCCTTGGCATCGAGTCATTAATGCCAAAGGAGAAATTTCCTATTCAAGCTCCCGCAAAGGTGGAGATTATTTGCAAAAGCATATGTTGGAGCAAGAAGGAATTGAATTTAATTCAGTAGGGAAAATTAATCTCAGTCAGTATCAATGGCAACCTAACGGTGCATTTCATTAGTTATGCAGGATTATCCCAGACACAATATATTGCGTCTGGGAAATTTTGCGCTGATTATCTATCAATTTCTCCAACCATGATGCCACGTCCTGTTAAAGCTGCATAGACTAAGTTACGCTCGCGCATATCACCTTCTAACCAGGTAATTCCGGGAAACTGCTGTACTTTGGGGTTGCTAATTCGTTTCCAACTTCTTGCCATGTTTTTTGAAATATACATGGCATCTTGCTTTGCACCACCCACGCGTCCAAATATATAGATATAGGGGTTTTTATCTGAGGAACCTTTACCAAAAGTGACAAATTCGCAAGTATCCACCGATGGAATTGCATTGAAGCTTTTACCACCGTCTGTAGAACGATATAGTTTATTTCCTTCTACATCTTCGGGATTGCGAGCAAAACTCATCCACACATCACCTTGTTTTGTCGGGTTAGAAACTATTGCCGGACGTACTATCCATGTGGGTAATTTTTCTGATGCTCCTTTTCTCCAGTTAGCGCCACCATCCTTACTGTAGTAAAAATTCCAACCGTTGTAATAGTAAAAAGTTTTACCTTTGGGGTCTTGGCGATCGGCTGCCAAAATATACGAACTTAACCAGGGAGTAATGCTATTTGCCCAAGCTTTAGGCAATACATCGTAGTGGGTGTGCTTGTCATTGTTGGGGTCAAAAGGTTCGGGTTTGGGTTTGTGGTCTAAGTTATGGGCTAGCTTCCAGGTTTTACCACCATCCATAGTGTAGTGTGTCCACGGTCCCCATGTTGGGGACCAAACCATGTTTTTGGGGTTAGTGGGTGACATGGCGATTTGACCGCCCCTTGCCATAGTTTTCTGGCGTTTAGAATTCTGTGCGCTCCACATATACTCTGTGGGTACGGATTCAAAGCCTTGCCAAGTTTTACCGTTATCTTTGGTAAAACCATGTATTCCATAAAACCCTTGCCATTGATGAAAACCGACAAATGCCGCATGGTTGGGTTTTTGATAGGCGTAATCCATCCCCGTTGCTCCGGCTACATGGGGAAAGGGTTCTGGGTATTTTTTCCACTGAGGGTTAGCCCATTTAAAAGCAGGATTAATATCAATGTTTGTTGGGTTTATTTTTGCCAAAGGTACTTTGTGGCGATTAACATGACGAAAACCAATCATGTCTTGTACCGCGCTGATTAAATCTGCTCCTCCTTGAGATTTGGGAACTGGTGGAACCCGTACCATATTAGTATCAAGTTCTTCTAGGTTATTCATCAACCATTTGAAGTTAGGATTTGTAGCTGTAATGTTATCTGTACAAGCTACACCCCAACCATTTGTCCACCATACTTGTTTGGGATTGGCCGGGTCAAAAACTACTACTGATGCGCCAGTTCCAGAATAAGATTGATAGTATTTAGGGGCAGATGGATTTACTTTATCTTTAGGATAATTCGCATCATAAGCACCCATGTACATTGTTTGTTTGTTCCAAGTGTTACCACCGTTGTTGGAGCGGTAAAGGTATTTATCGGAAATCGCGATTACATTGTTGGGATTATTCCCTTGTACTGCTACAGCGGAATAAACTCTTTGATTTCCATCGGGGGTGATATCAGTCCATTTATCATTTTTATATTTACGAACCCCTCCAGTTCTTTTACCAAATTTTTTCGGTTTGGTTCCAAAACTTACATAAAGCGTACCGTCGGAAGCAACTGTTCCACGTAAGGGATCTTTCCCTCCTGCAATATTACGCCACGATCTACCCGCGTCCCTGCTAGTAAATACACCTTTTCCATGAACTCCTACATATATTATCTGAGTTTCTTGTTTTGTTTTTCCCGAGCTTTTATCGAAAGCGACAAAGGTAAAACCTGGTATATCTTTATTCTCTTTACCGTCAGATTTATTGTATTCTGGTAAGCTTTTAGCCTGTGGTAATCCCGGGTTAACTAGCATCCATTCTTGCTTTCCGTTTTTTCTCCACAGTCCATCCCGACGAGAAGCAAAGTAAACTATATCACTATTATTTGGATCTACTCCTAACCTTTCTCCTGTATCGGAACGGTATTTTTGATTAGGTCCCATAAAGACATCTTTTTTACCCAATCCTGTCGGTTTCCAAGTATTTCCCCTATCTTCAGAGACTATTACTTCACCGGAATATTTATACTTTTTTTTCCCACCTTCGGTAATAATTGAGCTTCCATGATTTACAGCAGCATATACTCTTTGGGGCTTTTGCGGGTCAACAGCGATACTCTCTACACCTATACCACCACGGGAAAAGTTTGTATTAAACATATCCATCAGAGGTATCCATTTCTGATTCTTACGGTTAAAGCGATAAGCACCGCCAACATCTGTTCGCACGTAAACATCGTACGATTTTACAGATGCGTTACTACTCTGGGGTAACGCATCGCTAATCGCCATACCTGTAACGTAACCCATACCCTGAATATTAACGTTACTCCATTTGAATGATTGTGGGGTTCTAGTTTGAACGGATATCACGCTAAAGTTACTCCAAGCTAAAAGCATTACTGCTGTGGATATCAGCAGTACTACAAAACTAAATTTATGTCGCAGATGCATGAAATGTAATTGCTTACGGAGGTTATTCATTGTCTTTAAACCGCATGTAAACAGTAAAACTTGTTTCTGTGTCTTTCCTTTTCTTCTTTATGTTCCTTTCTAGAAAGAAAATCATACAATTAAAAATAGTATCCTACTTATGTAACAAGTTAAACTTAAATTGATTATTATATTGATAAATACCGTTATTCTATGACTGTATAAAATTTGTGTCAGACTTAATTCCTGAACCTGTGAGCATAAGATGGTTTAGGATTATTCGATATAGTTTGTGTCATTTTTATAAATTATCGATTCGATAACTTTTTTCAAAAACAGAAAGCAAGTTGTATAAATTTAAGCTTTCATTCAGGTTGTATTCTTAAATCTCTAGAAAACTAACATTCTAAGCTAAGTGGGAGAAATTAACCATGAAAAGTAACTTGAAAGTTTTGTTATTCTCTTTAGGTTTGCTTTTAAGTTGCTGTAGCACTAAGCTGTCGTGTATTAAAAATGCATAACGGCAAGGCAAAAGGGATAAGAGTTTTAACTTTTACATAATCTACTTAAATGCGTAGCAGCTTATCAGTACTGTGACTGCTCAACAATCCAATCAAGCTTCATCCGAAAATTCTTTAAGTCTTCAACAAAAAGATTCGATAGTAGCATCGGTACAAGGTTAATTACAAACTTTTTTAGTAACAAATATGACTATTGGGATGCTCGCATACTTTCAGATTACTGAGGAAAATCCATAGATGAAGCAAAGGCTAGAGTTATGAGAGAAATCCTTTGGGGTAAATCTGATGTTGCAATCCTAGAGATGCAAGAATTAATGCTTTGCAGATAACGCAAGGTTCTAATCCTTCTTTGGAATTGTATGGATAGTCATTTTAGAATTTAAAATTAAAATCCCCATAAATTTAGGGGCTTGTAGCATCAAGGAATGATTGGTCAAAATATCAATACAATTATGCTGTAAAACTGGCTAATATTTGGGGTGAATTTTCCTCTTGTGATACGAAAAATTATATTGATCAAAAATTAATTTTAGAATAATAAAAAATATTTTTAAAAGCTTTGCAAAAAACATAATCAAATATAAAAAATATATCTATACAATGGATATTTATTATTTTATTACAAAGATTTAATATCTTAATATTCTGGTTTAAATGTACTTATTTTTTGATTTCAAAGCCAACAATCAACAACTAAAAAATAATTATATTTATGTTTACACTGAACTGGAAAATCGGCTGCTAAATTGAATTACTAGCGCCAAAAGGATTAAGTCGAAAAGATTTAGCTGAGTCGATCGCACAAGTTGCTGATGGTTTAGTGCGTCGTATATTTTATCCTCAATCGGAAACAAGAGCCGGTTCCGGGAACACCTTTATTTCACAATCTGACTTTAGGTTTTGAAGTTATCGATCGCCAAGGAAATTTAATCGCAAAATGCATTGATAATTTAACTCTTCAAGATGATTTAAACAAATCCCACCCATCCAAGCCGGGATGGTATCGAATTGTTAGCGATGATACTCGATTTTTACAACTAGTAACCTATCAAGCCAGTAGCAAACAAAGTAGCGCCAAAGTTCTAAAACCGATTGGGGATTTATTTGGCACTTCTATACAGGAAGGATACGGAGGCTCGATATGAGTTGCAGATAATACCTGATAAACTAACCTTTGAAGCTCGTATTTTTCCAGTTTGGCTCCCTTCACAACTGGTTGTAGAAGCCGCGGTGTAGTGCGCGGGGCAATTCTTCGTTACACTATGAGTAAATCTGAGATCTCACCTCATGCACCTCTAGAATGGAAATTGAAATCGCTAAAGGATTTTCTAAATTTACTGCCAATGTCAGAAGATATTCATAATGTTTGGATGTCTCGGGCTGCGAGCATCAATTATTAGGCTAAAGCATTGCTGAAAATACATCCGTATTTGTTTGTTAGATCGCTATTATTTATGTAGAGACGTAGCAGTGCGACGTGTCCTTAATTGCGTACAGCCATATTTGATTAAACAAGGTCTTTTCTTTAATTTCCATCTCCTCTAACCAAATGCATCACATCTTTTCTTTGTTAAGATGCACCGAATTTATAGATAATTTAATTATGACCAAATACATTTTGGGGAAGTTCCTCAAAATTCAACATCCGTAGGAAACTAGATACAGAAGAACATATCTTTATCTATCAAGTAAAGGATGGGTTGATTGTATTTACCGGCGATGAAAAACTGTAAATTGAGAGCCTTAGGTAATAATCAAACGTGCCTTATCAGTATTTCTCACTTTTTAGTAATTCAGTACCCAGTAGTTCAATTCAATACAAGTAATCAAGTTTCGACTGTTAGAAAAACCTGAAATGGAGGATTTATGCGAGCAGTACTTATGGCTGGAGGTTCGGGGACGCGGCTTCGTCCGTTAACTTGTGACTTACCCAAACCAATGGTGCCCATCCTCAATCGACCAATTGCCGAACATATTATCAATCTTCTCAAACGGCACAACATTACTGAAATTATTGCTACCTTGCATTATCTGCCAGATACGATGCGAGACTACTTCCAAGATGGTAGCGATTTTGGCGTACAAATGACTTATGCTGTGGAAGAAGACCAGCCTCTAGGTACGGCAGGTTGTGTAAAGAACATTGCCGAACTTCTAGATGATACATTTTTAGTCATAAGTGGAGATAGTATTACTGATTTTGACTTAACGGCTGCAATTAAATATCACAAAGAAAAAAAATCCAAAGCTACTCTAATTTTGACTCGCGTTCCCAATCCAATTGAATTTGGAGTAGTTATTACCGATGAAGAAGGGCGTATAAACCGCTTTTTAGAAAAACCTTCGACTAGCGAAATTTTTTCCGATACTGTTAATACCGGCGCTTATATTCTCGAACCTGAAGTGTTGGAATATCTACCAGCAAACCAAGAATCAGACTTTTCTAAGGAGTTATTCCCCCTACTGCTCGAAAGAGGCGAACCGATGTATGGTTATGTTGCTTCCGGTTACTGGTGTGATGTGGGACATTTAGATGCTTACCGCCAAGCTCAGTATGATATTCTCAACCATAAAGTTGAAGCTGATTTTCCCTACAAGGAAATTTCTCCTGGTTTATGGGTTGGTCAAAATACTCACATCGAGTCTTCCGCGATCGTTGAAACACCAGTTTTAATTGGTGACAACTGTCGTATAGGCAATAGAGTACATATCGAAGCGGGAAGCGTTATTGGAGATAACGTTACCATTGGTGCCGATGCCAATTTGAAACGCCCAATTCTATGGAATGGAGCAATACTTGGGGATGAAGCTCAATTAAGTGCCTGCGTAATTTCTCGGGGTACTCGTGTAGATCGTC
Source organism: Cyanobacteria bacterium P01_D01_bin.50 (assembly GCA_039200565.1). GTDB lineage: Bacteria > Cyanobacteriota > Cyanobacteriia > Cyanobacteriales > Nostocaceae > Rivularia. Next base: position 18,901 of record JBCCSG010000047.1, read on the forward strand.
GCGCTCACATACTGGAAGCAGCGGTAGTTGGTTCGCTTTCCACAGTGGGAGAAGAAGCTCAAATTAGCCCTGGGGTGCGGGTATGGCCCAGTAAAAAGATTGAGTCTGGGGCAATTTTAAATATAAACTTGATTTGGGGTAATACCGCTAAACGTAATTTATTTGGACAGCGTGGCGTTCAAGGATTGGCAAATATCGATGTCACTCCAGAATTTGCGGTGAAATTAGGTGCCGCTTACGGTTCCACATTAAAACCAGGTTGCCAAGTTACAGTTTCTAGAGACCAAAGAACTATCTCCCGTATGGTAACTAGGTCCTTAATCGCTGGTTTAATGTCCGTAGGCATCGAAATTCAAAACTTGGATGCAACAGCTTTACCAATTGCTCGTACCATAATACCAAATATGGGTGTAGCCGGTGGTATTCACGTGCGCGTACATCCCAACCGCCCCGACTACCTTCTGATTGAATTCATGGATAACAAGGGAATCAATATTCCCAAAGCTAAAGAAAAGAAAATAGAAGGCGCGTACTTTAAAGAAGATATGCGGCGAGCCCAAATCTCTGAAATTGGTAATGTTTCTTATCCTAGCCAATTAGTTGAGCGTTATTGCAACGCCTTTGAAAATCTGTTAAATATCGACACCATTCGCCACAGTCGCGCAAAAGTAGCGATCGATTACGTTTATGGCGTATCTGGGGCTGTATTACCCCAAATGTTAGACAAATTTGGTGCTGATGCTGTAGTACTTAATGCCAGTTTAAATAAAATTGCCACTTCAGAAACCGATCGCGAAGCTTTGTTAACACAATTAGGTCATGTGGTAGAAGCACTCAAAGCGAATTTTGGCGTACAAGTAACTGCCAACGGCGAACAACTGATATTAGTCGATGAATCCGGTATTCCCATTCGAGGGGAAATGCTCACTGCTCTGATGGTGGATATGATATTAACCGCCAACCCTAGAGGAAGTGTAGTAGTACCAGTTCATTCTTCTAGCGCTGTGGAACAAATCGCCCGTCGTCATGACGGAAAAGTAATTCGCACCAAAGCAAATCCCACAGCATTAATGGAAGCTTGTCAAAAGAACCCTAATGTAGTCTTAGGCGGTAGCGGCGACACTGGCTTTATTGTTCCAGAGTTGCATCCAGGATTTGATGCGATGTTCTGTATTGCCAAGCTGATTGAAATGCTGACAATTCAAGAACGTTCCCTTACCACAGTGCGTTCCGAATTACCGCGTGTAATTCACAAAACTTATACAACCCGCTGTCCTTGGACAGTCAAAGGCGCATTAATGCGTCATTTAGTAGAAACTCATCCCCAAGAACAATTGGAATTAATTGATGGGGTAAAAATTTGTCAACCCTACGATGATAGCTGGGTATTAGTTCTACCAGATGCAAGCGAGCCATTAGTACACCTATATGTCAACAGTAACGATCGTGACTGGGCTGACGAATCTTTAAGATATTACCGCGCGCGCGTTCAAGAGTTTGTTGAAACAGAACAAGAGCAGGTGGTAGTAGAGGTTTAGAGGAGACTAGTGTCTCATTAATTCTGCTGGGTATATGGTGAACATATAAACGCTTTTTCTTCCCCCTCTCCCCCTCTCCTAGGGGAGTGGGGGAAGAAAGAACTTTTTTCTCATTATTCCCAGGCTGTGTTAGCGCAGGCGGAGTAGTGGTTAATTAGTTAATTTCAAGTCCTTTTGATTTGAGCCATTCGGGGTTGAATATGCGGGATTGATAACGAGCACCGCTATCACATAATATAGTGACGATAGTATGTCCAGGTCCCATTTGTTTTGCAAGCGCAACAGCGGCTCCGACATTAATTCCAGTGGAACCACCCATCAACAAACCTTCTTTTCGCAACAATTGGTAAACTACCCGCAAGGCTTCTTTATCATCAATGCGGATAGCATCATCAATAGGTACGCCTTCCATATTGGCAGTAATGCGGCTGTTTCCAATACCTTCGGTAATGGAGTTGCCTTCCATTTTAATATCGCCGGTTTTGATATAACTGTAAAGCCCGCTGCCCATTGGATCTGCAACAACACATTTTATATCTGGATTTTTTTCCTTAAGCAACATCGATGCACCTGCAAAAGTTCCACCCGTACCAGTCGCAGCTACCCAACCGTCAACTTTACCATCTGTTTGGGTCCAAATTTCGAGTCCGGTAGTTTCATAATGGGCTTGACGGTTTGCTAAATTATCAAATTGATTAGCCCAAATGGCATTTTCCATTTCAGACGCAATTCTACCAGATAATTTTACATAGTTATTAGGGTCTTTGTAAGGAACCGCCGGAACCGGACGAACTTCCGCACCTAGAGCTCTAAGTGCATCCATTTTTTCCTGTGACTGGGTTTCGGGAATAATAATTAAACATTTATAACCTTTGGCATTGCAGATATGTGCTAAACCAATACCCGTATTTCCCGCAGTTCCTTCTACAACAGTACCGCCGGGTTTGAGTAAACCTTTTGCTTCCGCATCTTGAATAATATACAATGCGGCTCTATCTTTTACGGAACCACCAGGATTAAGAAATTCAGCTTTCGCTAAGATTTCGCATCCGGTTTCTTCGCTAAAGCTCTTCAAACGAATTAAAGGGGTGTTTCCGACAGTACCGACAAAGCCGTTTTTTATATCCATGTTGAATTTACCAGTTTTTTCTACTATTAAAATTTTGGCCGATCGCGGTACTTATAGGTAAGTGGATCGAATTAAATATAAAACCTCACTCTGGCTGGAGCTTTCCTCTCCAAAATATGGTCGAGGGATTGAGGGTGAGGTTTTATCTTATATTTAATTACGCTTACCTTTTTATCAATACCAATTCTTTATGAAAATACACCCTTCTTTCTCGCAACAGCTTCAGGATGGGGCTACAGAAACGAAGCCTACCTGAGCCCCTGGGAAGTTAGAGGCGGGATATCTTCTTAATTCAATTAATATATTGTTGATTATAATTTCCTGTCAATATTTCAATATATTCGGAATTATATTTCACGAACACACATCTTGCACCTTAGTTTACCCTAATTTTTCCTTGATAAATTCGGTTTCTCTATGCTTGTTGATAATGGTGCAAGATATGACTGAATAAAATTATTTGTTGAGGTAGGGAATAAAGAACAAAAACTATACCGAGATTTTTCTTAAATCAATTAGCGATGCTATAAAAATACTTCGACTATCGAGCTTATAATTTATTCTTCTCAATCGAAATCTCTAAAAAGCAACTCTAAGCTAATCTTTTTTTAGTAATAATTTATATTTTTAAGCAGTGATTACACTGAGGTAATTTAAAGAAGATGTAATTTATTTTAATAATAATGCTAAAGTCATGATTTTCTAAAGGGGGTGCTTGTGAATGAAATCGCGAAAAATAATTCCAGGTTAAAAAACTAAAGATTCAACGGTAATTAGAAGCTGAAGTTCATCGAAAAGATGGGCATTTGAATCAAATAGCAAACAACGAAATAAAATATTGCTCTAAATTTTTGTATAATTCTTTTTGAAGACGTAAGTTGTTTTATTTAGGAGCGATCGCCCTAATTATTGTTAAGCTAGTTTTTGCGATACGCGAAGCTTGATGTCTCGGGCATATCGCGAATATTTTGTCTGTGAAGATATCAATTATTCAATTTTAATAAATCATCATGAATTTAAAAACTGAAAGTCATAATTTTATGGATGACTTGGAAAAAGTTGTCCAAGTTCGTTCGGAAGTATCTATTAGTTTAGATAAAATAGTTGAAACAATAGAAAAAGCGGAACAAGCTTCTGCAAGCAATTCAGGAGAATTGAGTTTAGAAAGAGATATTGAAGATATTAAAGTTGCGAGCAAAAATCTCCGTGAAGGTGTATTTCGCTTATTAGTTTTAGGAGATATGAAACGGGGAAAAAGTACTTTTCTCAATGCTTTAATTGGTGAAAGATTATTACCGAGTGACGTTAATCCCTGTACGGCTGTTTTAACTATTTTACGTTATGGAGCCGAAAAAACAGTTACAGTACATTTTAATGACGGTAAAAGTCCACAACGATTAGATTTTGATTCTTTTAAACATAAATATACTATCGATCCAGCAGAAGCGAAAAAGTTAGAACAAGAGAAAAAACAAGCATTCCCCGATGTTAGTCATGCAGTGGTTGAATATCCTTTAGTATTATTAGAAAAGGGCATTGAAATTATTGATAGCCCCGGCTTAAACGATACAGAAGCACGAAATGAATTATCTTTAGGTTATGTGAATAATTGTCATGCAATTTTGTTTGTGATGCGAGCTTCTCAACCTTGTACTTTAGGCGAACGTCGTTATTTAGAAAACTATATTAAAGATAGAGGATTATCAGTTTTCTTTTTAATAAATGCTTGGGACCAAGTAAAAGAAGCTTTAATTGATCCGGATGATGAAGTAGAATTGCAAGAAGCATCAGTTAGATTGCATAAAGTATTTAAAGCTAATTTAGCTGAATATTGTGTTGTAGATGGACAAGATATTTACGATGAAAGGGTATTTGCGATCTCTTCACTTCAAGCTTTACGCAAGCGTTTAAAAAATCCCGAAGCTTCATTAGAAGGAACTGGTTTTCCTGAATTTATGGGAGCATTAAATACATTTTTAACCAGAGAAAGAGCCGTTGCTGAATTGCGTCAGGTGAGAACTTTAGCAAGACAAGCTTGTTATCATACCCGTGAAGCAATTGAAAGACGGATTCCCTTATTAGAACAAGATGTAAATCAACTGCGCGAAAGAATTGATTCTGTAGAACCAGAATTTCAGAAACTTAATAGTATTGGTAATGAATTCCAACAAGAAATTAGAAATACTAGTGAGACTCAAGCAAGAAGTGTTTCCGATTCTTTTCGCAATTACGTTTTAAATTTAGGTAATACTTTTGAAACCGATTTCTTGCGCTATCAACCAGAATTAAATTTATTTGACTTCCTAAGTAGTGGTAAACGAGAAGCTTTTAATATTGCACTACAAAAAGCCTTTGAACAATATATTACCGATAAACTAGCTGCTTGGAGTTTAACTGCTGAAAAAGATATCGCTTTATCCTTTCAAGAACTTTCTCAAAGTGCTGCAAAGTATGGCGCTTCCTATACAAGAGTTACTGATAGCATCACCGAAAAATTAACCGGAGAAACTATCAAAATCAACTCTAATAACACAAGCGAAGATGATAACTCTCCTACCTGGGCAAAATGGGCGATGGGATTGCTATCTTTATCTAGAGGAAATTTAGCCGGTTTTGCAATGGCTGGTGCCGGTTTTGACTGGAAAAACATTTTATTAAATTACTTTACTGTAATTGGTGTTGGTGGGATAATTACTGCAGTAACAGGTATTTTTCTAGGTCCCATTGGTTTTGCTTTATTGGGTTTAGGTGTGGGAGTTGTACAAGCTGATGGTGCGCGGAAGGAATTAGTTAAAACGGCAAAGAAAGAGCTAGTTAAATATCTACCGCAAGTAGCACAAGAGCAATCCACTAACGTTTATAATGCCGTCAAAGAATGTTTTGATACATATGAAAAAGAAGTGAGTAAGCGAATTCAAGATGATATTGCAGCTCGTAAATCCGAGTTAGATAATTTATTGAAGCAAAAAGAAAGCCGTGAAATTAATCGCGATGAGGAATTAAAGCGATTTAAAGATTTAGAATCAGATATTTTTACACAATTGCAAAATGTTGAGTCAGCTTACAGTAATTTATTAGCTTATTACGGTTAACCTCGTTTACTGGGAGCATCCCAATTTTACAAAAATCTTATATTACAAAGCCTACCTAGCTCCGGCTAATAATCCTTGTAGCCCACAAAGGTGGGCTTTGCCTCTGTAGCCGCAACCTTACAGGGTGTCGGGTAAAATGTTTCTCCAAAATTGGGATGCTCCCCGTTTGCCTACACATCGGATTCTAGAGATGTGGTACATCACGTCTTTACATCTGATTGAATAACAAAAAATTTTAGTAAATTATGCAAAATTATCAACAACTTGTAGAGAATCTCAAATCTGCAACTAAATTACTGAATTTAGACGCAAGATCTCAACTATATAGAGATATAGAAGTAGTTAGCAATCATCTTATAAATCCTAACTTTCGCATTGCAGTTTTTGGTCCTTTTAATCATGGAAAATCAACATTACTCAATGCTTTATTGGGAAAAAAGACTTTACCAATTGATTTAATTCCCACTACGGGTGCTGCAATTACTGTTAAATATGGTAATACCTTGCAAACTCGCATTACTTTCCTAGATGGAAAAGAAATGTTTCGTAGTGGTACAGATATTTTAAAAGAATTTGCAATACTCGATGATAATAGAAGGATGCGAAATGATGTCGCATCTGTAGAAGTTTTCTCCCCCCATCCATTTTTAAAGACAGGTGTAGAATTCCTTGATTTACCGGGAACTAACGATCGCGAAGAACAAAACAATTTAGTTAAGGATAAATTATTAAGCGCCGATTTGGTAGTACAGTTACTCGATGCACGTAAATTAATGACTTTGGAGGAACGAGAAAATTTACGCGATTGGTTACTAGATAGAGGAATAAAAACAGTTGTTTTTGTAGCTAATTTTCTCAATTTACTCGCACCAGAAGAACAAAAACAAGTCCAAAATCGTCTGCGGTTTGTTGCAGAAAGTTTTCGCGCTCAATTACCATCGGGTTTGAGTAATTTATATCGAGTTGATGCTTTACCAGCTTTAAGAGCGAGGTTAAAAGGCGATGTTACAGCCGCTAATACAAGCGGTTTAGTCGCTTTTGAAGCAGCTTTACAAAATATCGCCACAAATCTGAAACAAGGTGGTGAGAATATATCTTCTTCAAGAATTGAGGCAATAGCATCTCAAATTCAGAAAAATTTAAAGGTGAAAATTACACCTTTGAAAACTGATATTAAATTTTTTGATGATAAAAATAAAGCTAAAAATGAGATTAAAATTAAAGCGGAAACATTAATTAAAAAAGGTTTCGACCGAAGTATATCCGATTTACGTAATTGGTTTAATTTAAAAAATTTACGCGATAAATATCAAGGTGATGCAGCTCTTGAACTGACAAAAAATAATTTTTCTACTTGGGAATCTAATATATTAAAGAAAGATTTTTATCAATTAAAATTCGATTTAGAAAAGTGGCTAGAACAAGCTTATGATTTTTTTAAACAACAACCACCAGAGTCTTTATCAATTTATTTTCCTTCTCATCCACAAATAAATTTACCACCTCCATCAAGTATTTCTAATGATACTAACGATCCTACTTCAGTGGCAGTTGGTGGTGGAATTGGTTGGTTTTTAGGTGGTCCCATTGGAGCGGCTGTTGGTGGAAGTATTGCTTATTTACTTAATAAGGGTTTACAAGAAGGCGATGAAAAAAATAATCCCGAATCTCCTACTCAAAAGTTAGCAAAAATTTGTTTGGATGCTGTCGATCAATATTTAATTCAATTAAGCAATCAAGGATTATCTATTTTAGATGAATATGAAATAAAAGCCACAAAAGTAATTAAGTTTGTCCCCTTATATCAAGATTCTTTAGAAATTACCCAAAAACGAACAGAATTAAAACAATGGGAAAATACTTTAAATAATTTAAACCAAGAATTAGAAAAAACACTTGGAATTTCTATACCACCGGAATTTAAAATAGAAACCGAAAAAAAAACTTATGAACAAACAGTTAATAGCCCGAGAGAAAAAACTCATGTAAACCCATCATCATCTCAGTACACATATAGTTTTTCAGGAAAAGGAATTAAAGAAGATGTAGGAACTTTTAAAAAGTCTTCTCCAAAATCTACTCCTAGTATGAATACCGAAAACTTAGAACAAATATTTAAAAATTGGGAAATTGATGAAGAAATCGCACAGATGAAATCGCAAATGCATTCATCTGGATTTAAAAATAATCAAACAAGTAATCGACAAAATAATCAACAAAATAATCAAACAGGTAATCATAAAACACAAACTACTAAACCTGAAACGGATAAAGATAAACTTATTCGTGCCTATGGTATTCTCGGTTTAAAACTGAATGCTTCACCTTCACAAGTAAAACAAGCCTATAAAAGTTTAGTCAAGAAATGGCATCCAGATTTATTTGTTAATAAACCACAACAACAAGCACAAGCTCAAAAAAAGATGCGATTAATTAATGAAGCTTATGATTTTTTAACTAAGGAGTGAGGAGTTAGGAGTTAGGAGTTAGGAGTTAGGAGTTAGGAATAAAATATTTTGTTAACATATATCTTGCGCGTTACGGGTAATTAATCTGCGGATTCAATTTAATTATTGAAAATATTACTATTTAATTGTCGTTATATTTTTAGTCTATTTTAATAGACTTTTGCTATTAGACTGGGACTTGCAGTCCCAGACGGGTAAAAAAAGTCGGATAAATAGTGATGATTTTTATAATATTTTATTATAGTACAAGATGTGAATTAATCTTTAATTAATGACTTCTAATTGATAATTGTTCGTTGTGAATTGTTAAATCACCAAACCTTAGCCATATTCAACATAAAACCCGGTAATATATCCTCACCGCTAACAGAATCTGGATTTTCTAAGCATTCTACCGACATTTGCGGACGATAAACATAAACCCTCTTATGCTTACGGTCAATTAACCAGCCTAACTTAATTCCAGGCTCGTTCATATATTCTTCCATTTTTTCCTGCAACGGTTTAAGATTATCGCTAGTAGACCTTAACTCAATGACAAAATCGGGACAAATAGGAGCAAACCTTTGTTGTTCTTCTTGTGATAAACTATTCCAGCGTGATAATTTTATCCAAGAAACATCAGGAGAGCGATCGGCACCAGTAGACAGCTTAAATCCTGTACTCGAATCAAAACAAATACCCGTACCATCCTTTTCCGACCATATCCATAACTGTCCAGCTATATTAAAATTACGATTACCAGTTTCCGAACCAGTAGGTGGCATAATAGATATTTCTCCATATTGATTTCTTTCAATACGTAAATCCCGATTAATCTGACAGAATTCAAAAAACTGCTCGTCTGTCATTGATGAAGGAAATTGTAAAAATAAAGGAGATGAAAGCATGATGTTGAGTTACTTGGACTTACATTTCCTATTGTGAATGACAATTAAGGCTGCTTTTGGTGTTGGTAAATTTATTTTAAAAATTATTTCGTTAGATAAACTAAATAAGAGAGACGTAGCAATGCTACGTCTCTACATTAAAGATGTTGAAAAAACTATAATTCAACAATACAACTATTTATTAGGCTGAGGAGTCATTCGTAGATAAGGCTTTACTACCTCGAATCCTTTAGGAAACTTCTCCTTAAGAACATCTGGATCTTTCAGAGTGGGTACAATAACGCAATCATCGCCATCTTTCCAGTCAGCAGGAGTTGCAACGCTGTAATTGTCAGTCAACTGTAAAGAATCAATTACTCGCAGAATCTCATCAAAGTTACGTCCAGTACTTGGAGGATAAGTTAAAGAGAGACGTAATTTCTTTTGAGGATCGATGATAAACACCGTACGTACCGTAACTTTGGCGTTAGCATTAGGATGAATCATATCATAAAGGTCAGAAACCTTCTTATCATCGTCCGCCAGAATCGGATAATTGAGTTTAGTGCTTTGAGTTTCTTCAATATCTACTATCCAACCCTTGTGAGATTCATTATCATCAACACTAAGGGCAATAGTCTTGACATTACGCTTATCAAATTCCGGCTTTAACTTAGCAACCGTGCCCAATTCAGTCGTACAAACGGGTGTATAGTCAGCCGGGTGAGAAAACAGCACTACCCAGCTATCGCCAGCCCACGTGTAAAAATCAATTTCCCCTTCACTAGAAGCTTGCGTAAAGTTTGGTACTGTATCACCTAGACGGAGAGCCATAGCAAGATTTCCTGGTAGTCAGAAAGTTTTGTGTATTCCAATTTGCAATCATCACATATTACCGGGTTATCTGATTTGGTTTTAGCAGATTGAAACAAAACGTAATTCGTTATTGGGATAGGAGGCACCTCCGTTAAATGGGCATTACTCCCTATAATGGGGAGCATTTTTTTGAAAAGCCCGCAGGCTGTAAGCCTGGGGCTACGAAAA
>JBCCSG010000048.1:0-28767 GCA_039200565.1 Cyanobacteria bacterium P01_D01_bin.50
GGCTTCTAAATGTAGAGAAGTATCATTATCCATATATTCTTCACGATCTAATTGATATTGATTACTAATAAGTTTAGGTGGTTGTCCAATGATAATTCCACCATTACTACCTTCCTTACCTAAATCTGGAAAAGCAAAAGTAACAGCCCAGTTGGTAATACTTGCAGTTGGTTTTGAAGGTAAATCGTTTGCTTTAGCATGAGTAAAGCCAAACCAGCCTCCGAGAAAAAGGTTTCGATTGAGAGCGACAGAAGCTTGTAAGCCCACAGAATTAGCAGTTATAGACTCACTATTATCATTAAATGGGTCGTTAGCGCGATCGCTGCCGGTTCTTGTACTAAGATTATTGTAAGAATGAATGTAATTAAAACCAACTTTAGAGGTTTTACTAGGTTCAAAGGAAAGTTGAGCCATCGCAGCATAATCAGATTTATTTATACCAAATTCCGGTTCATCGGCATCGTCAGCGACATATCCCAAACCAAATTCTAAATTGTCGCTAATTTTAGATTTAAAACCGATTCCAGCGCCTCCTCCTTGACGGAAGATGGGGTTACGCTGTGCAAAACGAGAAACAGCACCATCATCAGTACCATCAAAATAAGGATTAATAGAATCGCCAAAATCTTTGATATTTAATCCTTTCGCACCGATGTAAACTCGGGTTTTTTTACCGAGTGGAAAGCGATATGTTAAATCACCTAACTGTAATCTATTTTGCCTGTCACCTTGATAAGCCAAACGCGCCATATTAGTTCCCGTTGCTCTTGAAAGAGGGGGGATATTACTAGTTTTTAAAGAGGTTTTTAGTCTGTCTTTACCAGTGAAGGTAGTGTTTAACTCTAACTTAGTGCGATGGCTAAAAGTTATATTACTATCTGTTTTTTCATCATCATCAGCTTTATTTCCACTAGCAACACCAGTAACTGCAAATATAACTTCTCCACTAAATGTGGTTGTTGTAGAAAATGGTGGAAAGCTATTTTTTTCGATTTCACGGGCACTCATCAGAATTTTTTGATTAACAATATCCAACTCAGAAGCAAATTCCCTTTGTAATCTTCTCAAAGCTTCTAATTCTTCTCGAGTTGTAAAATTCGCTTTTTGATTTTTTTTTAATTCATCAAGATGCTGAATGACTGAATTTAAAAGAAAGGCAAATTCATAACGTTTGATTATACCTTGGCGCTGAAAAAATTCTGGAGGATATCTTGTATCGATGTTATAACGTTTAATAAAATATTCTAGAATTTGAAACTTCCAGTCACTTACTTCAACATTAGATAATTCAGAAACGCTTGGGATGTTTCCGATCGTATCTTTGTGGATATTTTGCATATAAACAGAAGAATCTAAATTATCTTTTGTTTCTTGAGCTTGTAATTCTTGGGATAAAGATAGACAAGTAGCAAAAATTTGCAAACTAAACGCAAAAATGCTTTTCAAAAAATATGACATTCTATATTTTGAAGTCAATGAAATTTTGTTTTATAATTTGATGCACCTCATAGATAACCGACAAATATATTTTAAATTATATGATTAGCAGTTTTACATGAGCTTTATTTATGTAGTTTCATGCTAGGTGTAAATTCTAAGCTAATTCAGATAAAAATAGTATTATTCAGTAGTAAAAAAAGACAAACGAAGGTCTGAACGTCAAATTTAAATGACGGAAATTTGGGTATATTCACGATCGTAAATTACTAATGTTTTACGCCCCACCCACTATCAGGTGGACATTATTTTTCTAATATACTTTGAGAAATATTTTGGTTTTGATACTGATAAAAATCCTTATACCATCGAACAAAATGTTCAATACCTTGCTCAATAGTTGTAGTGGGTTTAAATCCGATATCTCTGATTAACTCGTCAACATCTGCATAAGTACGAGGAACATCACCAGGCTGCATCGGTAAAAGATTCTTTTGGGCTGATTTACCCATGGCTTTTTCAATTACTTGAATAAACCTCAATAACTCTATAGGTTTATTATTTCCAATATTGTAAATTTTATAGCGAGCATTAATATTTTCATTTTTATTATATGGTTTTGGAGGGTGATATATTACCCGAACAACCCCTTCAATTACATCATCAATATAAGTAAAATCTCGCTGCATTTTACCATAATTAAAGATATTAATCGGCTGATTTTGTTCAATTGCTCGAACAAATTTAAAGTAAGCCATATCAGGTCTTCCCCAAGGGCCGTATACTGTAAAAAAGCGCAATCCTGTAATGGGTAAACTGTACAGATGACTGTAGGAATGCGCCATCAACTCGTTAGCTTTTTTAGTAGCTGCATAAAGGGAAACGGGATTATTTACATTGTCACTGACAGAAAAGGGAATTTTGGTATTTGCACCATAAACCGAACTAGATGAAGCAAAAACAAGATGTTGGGGTTGACTTTGACGACAGGCTTCGAGGATATTTGCAAACCCGACTAAATTAGTATCAATATAAGCAAAGGGATTTTTTAATGAATAGCGTACTCCTGCTTGGGCTGCTAAATTGACGACACAATCGAAATTTTGTTCTTCAAATAGTTGTAATATTCCTGCGCGATTGTTTAAATCTAGAAGTTGAAATTGGAAATTAGTTTTAGCACTCAAGGGTTCCCATGAGATTTTTTTGCTTCTAAAAAAATTCTCATAGGTGCCCATCAATTGTGCCAAACGTGCTTTTTTTAAATTGACATCATAATAATCATTGAGGTTATCGATACCATAAACTTGTTTGCCATCAGCAAGTAATCTTTGTGCTAAATGATATCCAATAAAACCTGCAACTCCAGTAATTAAAATTTTCACGATTGTATTCCTATTGGATAGATAATTTTGCTGTCATGGGTACCCGTCATTTTTTTGTCGGGTGAGTTAGTGATAGAGTAACGCACCCTAATAGAAACCTAAGATAATCCTGTAATATTCATTGCTTGCAACACTGGTTTATTGTGGAATGTTGCATAAAAAATAATGCTGATTTTCCCTGGATTTAGTTGTAGGGATAATCGCGATTCTACTCCCAAAATTTGACTTAATGTAGTAGAAATTGTATTTGTGTCTGCTACTACCAAGCCAGTACTAAGCCCATGATAATTTTGCGATCGTTTGGATATTGTTTGATGCCAAATATCAAGAAAATCCTCTCGCGATACTTGTAAATTTATTGGAGGATTAGTCTGAGATTTGATGATTGATTCTGCAATAGATTGAACACCAGGAATATGATTGGTTAGACAAAAATCTAATTCAACGTTTTTGAGAAAATTAACGATTTGTTCGCTACCGGAATCTACTTGATTTTTTCGATTGCTTACGGGTAATAGCAATAACCTCAAGCCATGTTTACCATTTTTTAGTTTAGGTAAAACCTCATCTAAATGCTGTGTGAGATTAACACCTACAATTTTATTTGAGGTTGATGAAAAACTTGATGAAGAATTATTCTCAAAATCAAGAATACTAATACCACTATTCGATTGTTGAATTCCGTGATAATTCTGGGGTTGAATTCCCGTTGCTGTACCTATTAAAGCACGAATTGTGCCGCCATGACTCACCACTAAAATTGTTTTACCCTGATGACGCGGTAAGACTTCTTGCCAAAATTGTCTTGCTTTGTCGTAAAGTTGTAAAACAGGTTTAGTCTTTGTTTTTATTAAAGTTTGTCCGCTTGATTCAGTGTTTTCTATAGTAAACTCGTGGGGAGTTTCTTCCCAAATCCGATATTCCGTACTCAATTCTTGACGGATATATTTATAGGGTAAACCCTGCCATCGGGGTAAATCAACTTCTTTGAGTTTTGAATTGATATGTAATTGTGCTTTATGATTAGTCGCCTTGATAATTTCCCTAGCAGTTTCCCGAGTTCTTTGTAATGGACTAATATAGATAGCATCAAAGTTAATTTGACTTAATGCTATCCCCGTTTGAAATGCTTGCTGTTTTCCTTTTTCTGTAAGTACGGATTCATCACAACAACCTTGATAAAGTTTTTGTTCGTTGTAGGTACTTTGTCCATGACGTACAAGAATTACACGAGTTTGATGCAAGTTGTTGTTAGTCATTAGTTGATAGTTGATAGTTGATAGTTGATAGTGGTTAGAAAAATTCCTAACTCTTAACTCCTAACTCTTAACTCCTAACTTCCTTCCGTCTTCCTAACTCTTAACTATTTATGCCCAATGCCCAATGCCCTATGCCCATTACCGATTGCCGATTGCAAAGCATACATTGCAGCATACCTTCCATTTAAACGTATTAACTGAGTGTGAGTTCCTTTCTCTAAAATTTGTCCGCCTTCCATATATATAATTAAATCTGCATCTTGGATGGCTTTGAGATTGTGAGAAATCGTAAAAGTTGTTTTTTTGCTTGTTAATCTACCCAAGGCTTGATTAACTAAATATTCACTTTCTTGGTCTAAACCCGTGGTAGGTTCATCTAAAATGACTATAGGTGCATTACGTACTGCAGCACGGGCGATCGCAATTCTTTGTCTTTGTCCGCCGGAAAGAGTACATCCCCTTTCTCCCAAGATGGTATCGTAACCTTGGGGTAATTCCATGATAAAATTATGAGCATTTGCTAAACGTGCTGCTCGTTCAATATCTCTGTCAGTGGCAGCTAGATCGCCGTAAGCAATGTTATCTCTAATACTTGCAGCGAATAAAATACTATCTTGCAAAACTACACTAATTTGTCGTCGTAAAGATTGTATTTTATACTCTCTGATTTCGCGACAATCTACGAATATTCCCCCAGTTCTCGGATCGTAGAGACGGAGTAATAAACTTGTAAGGGTTGACTTACCACCGCCGGAAGTGCCTACTAAAGCAACATGTTGGCCGGGTAAAACTTTAAAGTCGATATTTTTGAGGATAGTTTTTCCATAATCGTAGCCAAAACTGACATTATAAAATTCAACACATCCTTTTAATGGTGGAGCATCAATTGCAAAGCGGCTATCGCGGATATCGGGAACGGTATCTAAGATATCTAATATACGTTCCCCCGAAGCGGTGGCTTTAGTAATTTGTCCGATGTACTTTGCTAAAACGCGCATTGGTTTAAAAGCGATGCGGAAGTAGTTGACAAATATTAGTAAATCTCCGGGAGTAATATGATTTCCTAATACCAAATATACGCCTCGCCATAAGACTAAAGCGGTAGCCAACCCCACTAAAAGTTCAACTAATCTTTCTAAACCAGCAGAAAGTTTTCGTACTTTGACGCTAGCCTGTAAACTTTGGCGGTTTTCGTTTGCAAAGGATTTTTCTAACATTTCTTGCAGTGAAAGCGCCTGTACAACCTTGATTGCCCCAAGAGATTCTGCCGCCGTCGCTGCAATAGTTCCCTCCCGTTGGCGTTGAGATTTTACTACTCCCCGAATCCGTGTTGTTAAACGGTAAGTGGAGAAAATAAATAAGGGAAACAAACAAACTGCAATAATCGCCAGTTCCCAATGCAACCAAAACATAATAATAATCATGCCGATGATGGTAAGGGAATTAGCAATTAAAGGCAGCAGCGCCATGACTGTAACTTCTCGAATTTTGTCAATATCAGAAGTTACGCGGGTAATCAAGTCTCCAGTTTTGGCTTTATGGTGAAAAGAGAGAGAAAGCCTTTGAATATGACTGTAAAGTTCAGTACGAACTTCAGTTAATACATTACTAGCGGCAAGTGCCATGCCATACACGCTAAAGTAAGCAGCACAAGCGCGTAAACTGACAATTACTATTGAGCCGATAGAAAAAATAGTTACTAAGGTAACTGGGCTAAATCCTGCTAGTAAAGGTAATTCCGATATTTTGGTTTTAAAATCAGGAACCAGGATATAATCGAAGATTAATTTTAAAGGCCAAGGTTCTAATAAATGTAAACCAATTTCGGCCATAAGTCCTAAAAAGGACATGATTAGCAGGTTTTGCTGCTTGCGTATTTGAGGTGCAAATCGCCGTAAAATCTGACTGATTCCGGGTAAAGCTGCTTTGATATTCTTTGGTTTTTCCCGCTTTGTTTTCGGAGAATCTTTGCCAGCCATATATTACTTATTTTCCTGATTTATTTGTCAGATTTACGCGGCGATTTCACTTTTACTGCAACAGATGAAACATTCAAAAGTATTAAGTAGGTAGGCATAAATAAACCGTTGGGGCAAGTACAAGAATGTAAATTCACTTCTTTGACTTATACCTACTCACTATTCACTACTCACTACTACCTTGTCATAACAATAATTTTTCCCACTCACCTACTTATAATTTATCTTTGTTTTAACGAGTTACGAATTCTTGCGATCGCTCGTTACTTTTAGATTGTAATAATTGCGGCTTCTGAGTCAGATTTTTAGCGTAATTATCGGTAATTAATTGATTAATTTTATGCTCAATTGCAATTGCTTTTTTCTCTAACCATAAAGGATTCCAACCAAGAGTAAAGTAATCTAGAAAAGGTTTTAAAAATCCTTGATGGCGACGGTGCCCCATTCGCTTATAGCGTTTTGTAAAGTATTTATCTTTAGTAGCTAAATTCCATTTTTGGGCAAAGTGTTCTAAACTTGCAACTTCCCAAGCATTACTCCAGCGCAACATAAAGAATGATAATTCTGGTAATTCCCACTTTAAACCTGTTACATAGGTGACAACAGAAGTAGGCTCGCAATAAAAATTTCCACCAGCATTACTGACAGTCATACAAAAATCAATATGCTCGCGAGTGCACAGAAGCCCCTCATCTAACAACCCAATTTTATCAAATATTTCCTTACGAACCAACATACAATGAAATTCAGCGAATTCACATTTTTGGCGTTGTAATTGTTCTTTAACATCTACAACTTTACGGTTGACAAAGTAATGTTTTTCATGAACTTTACGCTTCATAGTGCCATCTTCTTGTGGTTTTTCCACAATATGGGCTTCACCCCCAGCTAAATGAATTGTCTCACCGATATTCTTACCAATACAAGTAAGGGGACAAACTACAGTCGCCATTTCTTCTTCGGCACAATTTAATAAAGATGTTAACCAACCCCGACTAACCAATACATCATTATCGATAAATAATAAATATTGGGTATCAACATGGGGTATTGCTAAATTGCGGGCTTGATTGGGTGATAAATAATATTCCCTGCGAACTAATTTAAACTCTTTCTCTTGGGATTTATCCTGAAGATATTGTTTAATTTCACCAGGAGAATTGCCATCTACATAAATAAGTTCAAATGGAATTGTAGTATGTTCGTAAATACTTTCTAAGGATTCGCGTGTAAAGCTAAAACGTTCGCGAGGAGAGACAATGATAGTGACTTTTGCTTTACTCATGGTTAATTACTCCAAATTATAAGGACAATGAACAATTAACAATTAACAACGAACAACTAACTATTAAACAACTGTCAAATTTGGAATGTTTACAGTTTTTGAACCATCTAATACTCGCTGATAAATACTCAACCAATTATCTAATTCTATTGCCGGTGCAAGTTCTGTTTTTACTTTCATTTTCGCTGCTGTACCTAATTGCGATAAGCGAAGCTTGATGCCTTCGGCATTACGCAATTCTGATTTATCAGCTAAATATCGCAATGCTGCGGCTAATTCTGCGGCATTTCCAGGATTAACTAATAACCCACTTACACCATCTTCAATAATTTCACCAATAGCATCGGCATTGCTACCAACAATTGCACAACCTGCCGACATGGCTTCTAATAATGCATTTGGACAACCATCAGTTAGAGAAGGTATGGCAAAAATATCCAAATAAGGTAAATGAGCTAAAGTTTCTTCGCGAGTCTTCATCCCAGTTATTTGCAAGCGAGAACCCAAATCATTATTTTTTAATTCTTGTTGCCAATAACTTTTTTCCTTCTCTACAAAATCACCTATCAATAACAGAGTAATATCGATTTCTTTACTCAACTTACTACAAGCATCCAAGAGAAATTCAATTCCTTTTTTACCGCGAAATCTTCCTGTAGTACCGATTATTAAACCAGATAAATCATCAAATATTGCAGGTTTTGGTAACTCTTCAAAATTAATTGGTGCAATGGAATTCCAAAAAGCAGAAGATTTTACAGTAGTCATAGGACTAATTAAACTTGCTCTTTTTTGTAAAGTTCGACTAACAAATGTTGTCCAATCAGAGTTATTCAAAATCCACGATACAGGAGCGTGATTTTTAGGACTAAAAATATGTTTGTGTAAGTCAGCACCACGCACGCTGTTAATAATTGGTACATCATTTTCTTTAGCTATCATTGTTGTCACATAACCTGTTTCAATTAAGAAAAAGGCATGGAATAAATCATATTGATATTTTTGATGCAACAATTTTAGTTGAAAATAAACATCACTTAGATAATCAGTTAACTCTGTTATCTCAGCACGAACTGCTGACTGAATGCGATGCACAAAAATGTCATCTTGTAAACTTGTTTCACAACCCGCACGTCTGCGACTTCCATCGAAAACAAATCTTTGTTTGGAGCGGAAAACAGCAACATGAACTTCATAACCAATGTTGGTAAGCATCTTGGCAATGCGATTTACCGATTCACCAACACCACCAACATCGGGTGGATATTCTATAGTAGTAATACAGATTTTAGTTTTAGTCATGAGATTGTAAATTAATTAATTGATCTACGATTAAGCTGCTTTTTGATTGAAAACGAGATTTTTGATTAATACTGCGGTATTTTCTACACCATTGGCATCAAACTTGATTTTGTTTGGTTTCTGTGCTAAATAATCAACCATTTTTGTAGAAAATATTTCAGGTATTAAATCTGATTCATCAATCATTTTCACAACACCTAAACTATCTAATTTTCCAGCCCTAATTCTTTGTTCTTGGTCGTTATTACCTTTAAATGGTAATATCATTGCTCTCACACCAGTAGTCATTACATTTAAAGTTGTGTTATAACCTGACATACTAATTGAAAGGTCAGCCTTTTGCATGTAACTTAATAAATTA
Source organism: Cyanobacteria bacterium P01_D01_bin.50 (assembly GCA_039200565.1). Taxonomy (GTDB): domain Bacteria; phylum Cyanobacteriota; class Cyanobacteriia; order Cyanobacteriales; family Nostocaceae; genus Rivularia. The sequence goes on from JBCCSG010000048.1 coordinate 9,006, forward strand.
CGAGTGTAACGACTCACCTGAATATTATTTTTATTTTCAGTCAATTTTTGCCATACTTGTAATTTATCTTCTGGTGCAAAAGGACCAGTAAAAACTTGAATTTGATGGGGTATTTGTTGTTTTAAGATATCAGCACTTGCAATTACACAATCAATTAATTCATGCCCGAATCTGCCACCGCCAACACTAACTAATATTAAAGGTTGCTCGTCATCAATTTTTTTTCTATCTTCATTAGTTAGTTGGGGATTAATTGGAGGTTTCTGCACGACATAACCAGTGTATCTAGTTTCGCACTGAATATCTTTTACCCGAGAAAAGCTTTCATCTAAAGCCACAAAAGTTGAATCGCCATGAATCAATAACATATCAAAATATTGATTCATCAATCGACAAACTTTATTTTCGTATTTCTCTTGATTTGTTTTTGTAACAACAATATCGCGTAAACTAGAAACAATTTTAACCGGCTTATAGCTAGCTTGCAATTTTTCTAACAAAGGGATTAATTCAAAAGAAAACTTTCCTCTACCAAATGGAAACAATTCAATGACTAATACATCAGGTTGAAAACTTTCAGCAAGCTCTAAAAGTTTATTTTTTCTAATTTCTTGAACTTCAGCCAAGCTTAAAGATGTATCAACAGCTTGTAATTGTTTAAATTCCGCATCAGTTTTAATTGCAGGTAAATTGATAACTTCAATTCCATCTGGGATTTCAAACTCTTTAATAATTTGTCCGCCGTTAATAAAACATATTTGGAAATCTTGCATTAAGCCGCGAACAATTTCCATGCTACGAACTAAATGTCCCATACCTAAAATATGCTGACAATAGAACAAGAGTTTCTTCATAATATAGATTTATGATTGAAAATTGTGATTAGAGAACAGTAAATAAACTTTCGAGGAATACAAACTGAAATAACTTTGATTAGCCGCGATTAATTGAGAACATAAAACACATGACGAACAAGAGAACTTACTTGTAAACCAAAAACACGCAGAAATTAAAAAAATTAAGTTCAACTAACCAACACCTGCTGAGATTGATTTACCTTAGGATAAAAAAATTCTGGTTGAGTTTCAGTAATCTTATCGGCTAACAAATTTCTGATATGACGGGCAATTCTGGGTAAACCTTCTAAATCAATATTTTTCGGGGATGAAGGATTTTCCAATACTTGAAATAACTGTGTCATTAAAGCCTGTGGTGTCAGATTTTCAGGGTGTATGCTATTTAATAAACCCAAATCTTGCATTCTTTGCGACCTAATTAATTGTTCTTGAGAAGGTTTAATTCGAGGTACAATTACCGCAGGCTTGGCTCCTGAGATAATGTCACAAACGGTGTTATAACCTCCCATCGATACTACTGCATCGGCTGCGGATACATAACTCATAAAGTCGTTGCTAAACTCTCTTATCTGGACTTGAGGATATTTAGCCGCGGCTTTATATAGTTCTTGTTTATGTTTTGTGGGCATTTCCGGACCGCAAAATATTAAACTTTTAATGCAGTTTTGATGATTTTTTAATAATTCTTGTCCTTGAAGATATGTATTAATTAAATTATAGCCATCTTGTCCACCACCAGGAGTTACTAATATTAATTTATCTCCATAGCTTAACTGTAATTCTTCATGGATAGTTTGACTTGTTTTACACCCTTGAGGACGACGAATATAACCGCAAAAACGCACTTTATCTGCTACAGTTGTGGGAAGTTTATACTCTTGACAAAAATCGAATATTTCCTGACAACCAACGACTAAAAGGAGTTGGTAAAAATTATCGATTACTTGGGAATAATTATTTTTTTGCCATTCAGGAATAGTTTTTTCTGGTGTATTTAGAATATCTCGCAGCAGTAAAACTAGCTTAGTCTCTGGTAATTTATTGTGTAAATAATTAACTGTATCTCTTAACTCATTCTTTATTCCTAATGGTTTTTTATCTACTAAAAATAGGTTAGGTTGAAAATTAACTGCTGCTGATAAAATTAATTCCGAACGTAATTTTACGGTTTCATCCACACCCATTCCCAAATATTTTACTGCGACTTCACCAGTATTTCCCCGATTCAGACAAGGTAACTTAATATAATCGAGTCCTCTAGGTAAACGAAATCCCTGAAGCATGGGAGAGCCAGACAACAACAAGATTGATAATTGTGGAATTTCTGAAAGCAGGTGTTCGCAGATGGCTAACATTCTCCGAATGTTGCCGAGACCAAATGCATCGTGAGAATATACCATTAGTCTCATAATTTTAAGCCTCAAATTAATTTTAGATTTGGTGTCTAATTTGTGCTATCTAACCACTAATAAATAGCTAGATATATCTCGTACTAAATACACAAACATCTATGACAGCAACCTTGTTACTCAACACAGAAGTACCTATATATTTCCGTCTTGATATATATAATCAACGTGACTTATGAGTTATCTATGAAAGTTTGATGAGAAAGTTCTCACGAACTTAATATTTTCTTTATAGATTTGGATTAACCACTAACAATGTATTTCTATGGCTTTAGAAATGCGGATGCTGCAATCCCAAATTATCATATTTGCGATCAGTACACGGATTGAATAAAACGTAATATGTTTAACTTATAAATATGAGTTGAATTCCCCACGTTTCGCGTGAATAGGTTGGAGTAAAATTCCCATACATATTCCATCCAACTTCGGCTCTTCCTTCGTTTTGATACCGTCTACACTTGTGAGTAAGTAAAAAAACAGGTCTTTCTCAATCTCTTAGATCTGATAAATCAGAGAAGACTAGTTTGTAAATACAGTCACATTAGGAGCTAAGGAATTATCTGAATTCAAGTGAGATAAAATACAAAAATAATTTTCTTTGAAAAAATAATAATTAACGATTCCTTCTTTGCGTAATCCGATCTCAAGGAAGTGAATTAAACATTATATGAAATGGCATGGTGTACGCTCTCTTTGTGATACGGCAAAGAGGGCTATTTTTTTGAATATCATGGCATATTATTATTTTAGGGTATGTAACACTTCGATGGAGAAGGAAAGGTAAAAAATAAGCTTTCGGGTTGCTTCACATCTTGCAGCATCAACAACTAGAGTTACAATTATTACTAGTTATTTTACCTAGTTATGAACCGCCTGGGACTGTAATTCCCCGCTCTTATAGCAAAAGTCTAAAATGCACTAAAAATTGGATGGTGTATAACCAGTCAAATTTTTAATTATTGAATATATTTTGTAGTTAATTATTCGTAAGGTGTAAGATTTGGGTTACGAAATTCCTCAAGTGCCCAAGCATAAGCGATGCGATACGATATCAATTCTGAGCGGAGAGTGCGCCGTCAATATTCACTCTATCTCTAGTAGAGCTACCGTTATAAAGCCCACATATGTGGTGCTTAATGGCGCATATTTGTGAAAAAGTGGAAACTCTGCTCAGAAGTAACAGTCCACAATGCCAGGATTTTGGCTTTCATTTCGGAAAAGCTGATGGTAAAATTCAGTTTAAATACAACTTTAAACTATTTCTGACAAACTAGTGCATCGCGACATAAAGCGCGCACCCATTTCAAAAACTTCGAGGCTATACAAACAAAGCCTGCCTATGCAGGCTAATAATCTTAATTTTTCGTTCTATTGAAAAAATATGATGTTTATTAAAAATAGGCTTACGCAACTGGCATATTTTTCTTGTAGGGTGCTGTGACACTTTGACTAATTTTGAACGTAGTAATAACCTTTGGCTGTGTCACGCACCAACCGACTTCCACGAAGCGGTACTAGGGTTGGTTATTCCCATACAGAAATCTATCGCACTTTTTGACGCATTGATATTGTCTTGATATTGGTTTGATTAATGCTGTGTGGACTTTTATATATTTAATTAACGACAAGATCAAAATTATTTGAGGTTGAAGAGAAAAATCAATGTTTATCCCACTTTCTCTGCTCCCTCCACTCCCTTCACTGCCTCTACTTGCAATTATTGCTCAAATTTTGCCTAATAATCGTGTCGTTCGGTGCTAATCTTGAAGATGACATCGCTTAATTTTAAAGTCTCTACGACTCTAATAGTAAAAATATAGCTTCGTAATTTAGGCTCAGCATGGTTTCCACCGCAGAAAAAACAAACACTGGTTACATTACTCAAGTTATTGGTCCCGTTGTAGATGTCAAATTTCCTAACGGAAAAATGCCCGCAATCTACAACGCTTTGAATGTTAAAGGCACTAACGAAGCAGGACAAGAAATGTCCGTTACCTGCGAAGTGCAGCAATTGCTGGGCGACAACCAGGTGCGGGCTGTTTCTATGACTTCCACCGATGGTTTGGTGCGAGGAATGGAAGCTGACGATACTGGTGCTCCGATCAGCGTACCTGTAGGAAAAGCTACCTTGGGTAGAATTTTCAACGTCCTCGGCCAACCTGTGGACAATAGAGGAGATGTAGGTACTGACGAACGCTCTCCAATTCACCGCGAAGCTCCCAAACTCACTGACTTAGAAACCAAGCCTTCCGTTTTTGAAACCGGAATCAAGGTTGTGGACTTGCTAACTCCTTACAGACGCGGCGGTAAAATCGGTCTGTTCGGCGGTGCCGGAGTGGGCAAGACTGTTATTATGATGGAGTTGATTAACAACATCGCTACCGAACACGGTGGTGTATCGGTATTTGGTGGAGTAGGGGAACGTACCCGTGAAGGTAATGACCTCTACAATGAAATGATTGAATCAAAAGTGATCAATCCCGATAACTTAAATGATTCAAAAATTGCCCTAGTATACGGTCAAATGAACGAACCACCCGGTGCAAGAATGCGGGTTGGTTTATCAGCTTTGACAATGGCAGAATATTTCCGTGATGTTAATAAGCAAGACGTACTGCTATTTATTGACAACATCTTCCGCTTTGTACAAGCAGGTTCGGAGGTATCGGCGCTATTAGGAAGAATGCCTTCTGCTGTGGGATATCAGCCTACATTAGGTACTGACGTAGGTGCATTGCAAGAACGAATCACCTCCACCAACGAAGGTTCTATTACCTCCATTCAAGCAGTATACGTACCTGCGGATGACTTAACAGATCCTGCACCAGCAACTACCTTTGCTCACTTAGATGGAACCACAGTATTATCTCGTGGTTTGGCAGCAAAAGGTATTTACCCTGCTGTGGATCCATTAGGTTCTACTTCTACAATGTTGCAACCCAGCGTTGTTGGTGAAGAACACTATACAACTGCTCGTGCAGTACAATCTACACTGCAACGTTACAAAGAACTTCAAGACATCATCGCCATTCTTGGTTTAGATGAATTGTCCGAAGATGATCGTCTTACTGTTGCTCGCGCTCGTAAAGTAGAGCGTTTCTTGTCTCAGCCATTCTTCGTTGCAGAAGTATTCACCGGCGCACCTGGTAAATATGTGAAGCTTGATGATACCATCAAAGGTTTCAACTCTATTCTTTCTGGCGAACTCGATGACTTACCAGAGCAAGCTTTCTACATGGTTGGTAGCATCGAAGAAGCTAAAGCAAAAGCAGAAAAAATGAAAGGGTAATTAGTAGTTAGTCGATAGTAGTTAGTCGATAGTCGATGGTAGAGGAGTAGATAGCGGTTAGCAGAAAAGTTTCTATAACTCGAACAACTATCAACTAGCAACTATCAACTAACAACTAACAACTAACAACTAACAACTAACAATTATGACATTAACCGTTCGTGTAATCTCCCCAGATAAAACAGTCTGGGATTCAACGGCTCAAGAAGCCGTTTTACCAAGTACTACCGGACAACTTGGTATACTTAGCGGACACGCACCGTTATTAAGCGCTTTGGATACAGGTGTCATGCGGGTGCGTGCGGATAATACCCAGAATTGGGTGGCGATCGCACTTTCGGGAGGCTTCGCTGAAGTTGATGAAGATGAAGTTACAATTTTGGTTAACGATGCCGAGAAAGGTGAAGAAATTGACCTTGAAGAGGCCCGTACTGCTTTTAATGAAGCCCAAACTCGTTTGAATCAAGTAGCCCAGGGCGACAGACAAGGTCAAATCCAGGCAACTCAGACTTACAAACGCGCCCGCGCTCGCTTTCAAGCCGCTGGTGGTATGGTCTAAGTATCTAGTTATTTGGAATTTACATCAAAAACTCCTCCTTTGCACAAGCAAGAGGAGTTTTAATTATAACTTTTAATATTAGTAAAATTACTGTAATTCATATTTTAAGTTAGGCATTAATCGCTGCATGTTCTTCAATAACCTTGCTTGCCAAGTTTTGGTGCTAGAACCAATAATCATGATTTCAACTGTATTTTTCTTGCGGGAAGTGATAATAAATTTCGATAGCATATCGATTCCGGAACTATTTAGAAGTTCTAGATTTTGTAAATCAAGAGTAATTGACGAACCATCTTTTTCTAATACTTTATCAAACAAATCAAAAACAACAGTATATTCTTGTAATCCCCTCAGACGTACTCTACCAGTCAAATTGACAGTTTGACTATTACTGTCGTAAAAAATATTAAAATGTTCGCCCTTGATTTCTAACGGTTCAATACCAGTATCTTGTTTTAATTGTTCAGTTTGTTGTACCATCAAACGCACTAAAGTAGTAACACTCATCGACAACGGATTTTGTTCCAGAGTTTGGAACTTCCAGCCTAATTTAGCTGAATAGTCATTAATTATGCTTAAAAAACCTAATCCAGAACTTGTGTTAGCATCATTTTCAGCTTCAGCAGTTTTTTCTAGCTGACGAATATAAAGCTCCAGAGGATCTGAATTATTTAATTCCTCAATAAAATCTTTTAACTTTTGGGCTTTTGCAGGGATAATTGTATTTTCCAGAAAAAATCTGATTTCGTTAGCGACTAATTCGACATGAAAAGTAATAGAATAATTTTTTTGTTCGTTGCAATATTTCATCCCGTTTTCGAGTAGTTCATTAGCAATGTAGCTAGCTGAACTTTTGACTTCGGCTAAATATTTTGAATTGCTAGATTCATTGTCATCATTATGTAATATAGTTGTCAGGTAATCAGCAATATAATCAGCAGATAGACCATTATTACACCAACGTTCCTGAATCGGTAGGGAAGAAGGTGAGAATCCTACAGTTAAATTTTCTTCTTTTCGCGTTGACTCAACGAAATCACCAAATACTTGCGCCATGGCTATATTTACCTTTTTGAGAAATTGTAGCTGTAACTATATCTTTAAAGGGGCTATAAAAAATTTTTGCCATAGTAGAAAATCTTAATAAGCACCGTATTGTTAAATGCCAAGAGTTTCTACATTCTCTGATTCCAACTTATTTAAAATAGAAGCTTTATCTTTCTGCTTTAACACCAATAGCGTGATATCGTCAAACACCTCTTGTAAACCAATATGCGATCGCAAATCTTCAATCACAGCATCTTTAATTTCAGCAGCACTTAAATGACGGTTTTGTTGGATAACTTCGCAAAGCTTTTCGATTCCGTAAAGGTTTCCATGAAGATCCTCAGCTTCGGTAATTCCGTCAGTGAAAAGTACAGCCACATCACCAACATTTAACCGTATCTTTTGCTGATCCACAAAATCAGCAATTTCATCATCTAAACCAATAGGGAAACCGAGATCTGTAGTATCTAATAGTTCAAGTTCACCATTACTACGTACTACTATGACTTCCTCATGTTGTCCCGTCAACTTAAGTTCGCCATTGCTGTAATCAATTAGAGATAAAGTCAGATTCTTACCGGAATCCATACGCTGGATATTTTTGTAAATGGTGCGGTTTAAGACATCCATAAACTTCACCGGATTGGTTTCTTGAACTTCTTGCAGAGTACGCACAGCAGTTTGCACCATCAACATCAGCATTCCACTTTCCAAACCATGTCCAGTTACATCACCGATACCAATTTTTACACTTCCGTTGTCGTTGAGAACATCATAATAATCACCACCGACTTCATCCGCAGGTTCCATAAATCCAGCAATATCTAATCCTTTAACTGACTCTAACTCCGAAGACTTGGGTAGAATCATTTGCTGTAAGCGTCTGGTAATATCTAATTCAGACTTCATACGGACATTATCAGCTTGTAAGCGTTCGTTAAGTTTAAGAATTTCTGAATTAGCTACCTGAAGTTCCTGATCAGCTATTTGCAAGCGCTTAAAACTACGGGATAAAAGGACAAAAAAGTTTACTAAAGCTAAAGTAATTCCCGCAATCTGAATAAGTTGTAAATATCCACTTTTTGTTTGAGCAACTTTTTCCTGTTCGATAGTTAACTGATTCATTAAATCAAGAAGCTTGAGATTATTAGCCCTAGCATATTCAACAGCAGCTTCTAAATCTTTAAATTGAATTAATTTATCTGCTTTCAAAACCGGCTGGAGTTTTTCTTTATAAGGGTTCCATATTTCTAAAGTTTCTTCGAGAATTTGTCTACCTTTTTCTGTTTCTAACGCCTTTAAATATACAGATTCCCCATCTGCACCTTTAACACTTTTTCCTCTTTTAAAACCATTTAGACTATCATCAAATAATTCGTAAGCCTGATTTAATTCTTTCTGAGATTGCTTAAAATCAAAAGCATTTTCCTGCTGAATTTTTACATCCAATAATGACTTTGATATTTTTTGAGAAAGCATTCTTTGCCTTCCAGCTAAGTTTATACTGACTGCATCTTTTTTAAGCAATGTAGAAAAAATATAATTAGGAATCAATACTCCTAAATCAAAACATAAGAACAAACCGGCTGAGATCAGAAGTGGTCGATATTTTACTTCCCTAAATAGAGGAATTAAAAAATTCTTATTATTATTTTTTTCTTTCATATTATAATAATTAATTTTCAAATAATGATAAAATACTTAAAAATTTCAAAGAAACTATTTTCAAAACATTCGGTAAATCTGAAAAATAACTAGGTTATAAATTGGCTTAATGATAGTTGATTATACTTGGATTAAATTTTTATATTTTTATGCAAAGCTAATAATTAGTTTACTTTTTGGATATAAAGCAATAAATTCTATTTTTGAAAAAAATAGATTATTCAATACATGATTATTGTTGGAATTAACTAAGTAATCAAATATCCAGCCCATAATCTCTGGACTTTTCCAAAATATCTTTTATGAGTCTGGATATTTGATTTTTTATTATCCCTTATAATTATTTATAGCTTGATTTATTCCAGTTATATTTTGAAACTTTTGATTTGTGATGTAAGTAGGTTGGCCTTGAAAATAGTAATTGGGATAAGGCAATAGGCTGTCTTGCTGTCTTGCAATAGGAATAAGGGTTTGAGGGTAATTTACCCAAGCTGTAATACTGCTTGGTTTATTTGTGCCGACTTACTTAAGCTCATCTTGAGATAACTTGTCTGACGACATCATTAAAAAAATTATTGCAAATCTAAAGTCAATCCAGGCATTAATCGCTGTAAATTCTTTAATGACTTACCTTGCCAAGGGATATTAGCAGAACCCAGAATTTTCATGTGTACCGTTTTTTTCTTTCGCATTCCAATGATAAATTTTGATAGCATACTAATTCCCGAACTATTAAGGAATTCTAAACGCTGTAAATCAATAACCATATTTGGTGGTTCTCCAGAAGCTATCTCATTTAGTAAATCTAAAATAGGCGCATAATCTTGCATCCCGGTAAGTCTTAGTGCGCCATTAAAATTTACCGCACTGTTATTTTTGTCATACCAAACATTATAATTTTCACCCTTAACTTGCATTTTTATAAGGCTCCTAATCTCCAAACTGTTTGTAGATAAAATTGTTAAACAGCTAACTCAACCATAGTAGTTACAGTCATAAGTGGCGAATCTTGTTCGACTGTATCAAACTTCCAGGCAAGCTTTGCTGAATAATCGTTAATCATTGTTAAAAAACCTAATCCCGAACTCTCTGTATTTTCACTTTCTGCATTTTCCTCTAATTTACGAATGAAAAGCTCATCAGGATCGGAATTCATTAATTCTTTAATAAAATTCTGAAAATTCTCTGCTTGTTCGGGAACAAGACTATTATCAACAAATAATCGGATTTTATCATTATCCAATTGGGTATGTAATGTTATAGGATACAAGGCATTTTGGTTTGCATATTTCATAGAGTTTTCTAATAGTTCATTAGCAATGTAACTCACTGCACTTTTCATTTCTGCTAACTTTTCTATGCTATAATTTTCATTATCTTTTGTCGGAAAATAAGTCGCTAAATAATTAGCAATATAATCGGCAGATAAACCATTATTACGCCAGCGTTTTCTGATCGGAATAGCCGATGGCGAAAAACCTAAAGTTAAATGTTCATCTTGTTGTGGTCTTTCTACAAAATCACCGAAGATTTGAGCTTTTTCTAGGTCCTCATTAATGAATAAATTGTCTAGAAAATTTCCAAATATTTGAATCACGGTTATCTCATCTCCAGGAACCTGTTTATACTAAAAAATTGTATGCACTACTGATATATGATGTTTTTACAGACTAACTGCTTATATACCTAAATGGTTTTCCAGTAAGACTTGCTTTACTAATAGCATTTAAAAACTCTTTGTCTAGTATCTGTTAACTATATTGCAACTATATAATACTTTATGCTTCAGTGCTTACACTTAAAAATATTTTTGTGTATTACACGTAATAAAACTTAATTATGTAGTTTAAATGCATCGCTAGATGGGATTTTAATTATTAGCTTACTAAGTATTTTTTCGTATTTTTTGATCGGGCGATAAAATTTTTTATTGGGCGGCAAAATTTTACTAATCTTATGTAATATCATGTCCGTTTAAACTAGCATTTTATGAGGATTGGTAATAGGTAATAGGTAATGAGTAATAAGTAATAATAAAGCATTTTAGCTTCGATTACATAATAAGTAATTAGCCGGACTTGATGTAGATTTAGGAATAGCCGCCTTACAGCCGCCTCTTACTTGTAGGGTGCTCGTACACTCACTAATTTATAACGTAAGAATAAGGCTTGTGCTGTCACCCACCACATAAAGCTTGTGACAATTGGGACCATTCCTGAGATTATATAAATTGTAAAAAAGCGAAGGTAATGAGAAGCCCGGTTTTTCAAAAGAACCGGGTTAAGTTTCACTTCAGGATTTAGGAGTGCTGTATCAAAGTTTAAAAGCAACAAATAAATTATCAATAAGCTATATCCCCATGCAAGAATGCAGGAGCCTGCTAGGGATAAAAGTATGGGAAAAATAGCAATTAGCAGCACAAAAGCGATATAACCTAAATAAAAATAACGCAGTGGGCTCCCTTGTCAAGGGGAGCCACTGCGTTATGGTTAGGCAGCGCGGAAATAAGAGGTTCCCGACGCTTGAAATACTTAATTTTTGCTTTGAGTTGTGTAAGTCTTATGGACTTAAGTGCAACCTGTAAAGATAACTTCAGGAAATTTACCTTGAGCCTCTGTCATTGGCCGTCTTCTGCCTTCTTCTTGCCAGTAATTAATAACTTCCGTAGCCTTGTTGAGCAACTGCACTCGCTCCAATTCACCAATCCAGTGTTTGGACTCAAGCTCATTTTTTAACTCTTCCCATGCATCAGTTCGAGGCCAGAAAAAGTACTTCGTCAAAGGGCTAAAACCTTTACCCACGACTTGGTCAACCGCCAGAGCTACGTTATCATCTAACCACAGAATCTTCAAAATAAACTTGGACAACTCTTCTGGAGCTTGAGTTTGATTTTCCATATATTTCAGCAACCATTAATAACAACAGCAATCGCTTATTTTAACTTAATACCTCACCAGCTGAGCAATTAGATTTAGGAATTAATCTGAGGGAGATGGGGGGATGGGGAGATGGGGAGATGGGGAGATGGGGAGATTGGGGGATGGGGAGATGGGGGGATGGGGAGATGGGGGGATGGGGAGATGGGGAGATAGGGGGATGGGGAGATGGGGAGATGGGGGGATGGGGAGATGGGGGGATATGATAATTCGTAATTACCAGTAAACACTGATAATTGATAATTGATCGTTGATAACTGATTATAGATAAATATGAATCAACAAACGTCAATTCCTGCCATTGTTGTTTTTGATATTGATGGCGTAGTGCGCGATGTATCGGGTTCCTATCGACGAGCACTCGCGGATACTGTAGAGAATTTTACAGCAGGGGCATATCGTCCCACACCAGATGATATTGACCGTCTTAAGTCTGAAGGTGTGTGGAATAATGATTGGGAAGGTTCTCAAGAGTTAATTTATCGTTATTTTGAAACTCAAGGACAATCTCGCGAGCAAGTAAATCTTAATTACGAATCGATTGTCACCTTTTTTCAATCGCGTTACCGAGGTGAAGATCCGGCAAATTTGGCGGGATACCTTCGCGACGAACCCTTATTATTACAACCTAGCTACTTAAACCAACTTACCGAAGCCCGAATTCGGTGGGGATTTTTTAGTGGTGCGACTCGCGCTTCAGCTACCTATGTTTTGCAGCAACGTCTGGGTTTACAATCTCCCATATTAATTGCAATGGAAGATGCCCCAGGTAAACCAGACCCCACAGGACTATTTTCTACACTTGAATTACTTGAATATAGTATCGAAAATTCGCCACCAGTGATTTATGTAGGAGATACGGTAGCCGATATGTACACCGTAGAGAAAGCGCGTCATATCCAACCAAAGGGGATTTGGATTGGTGTGGGAGTATTACCCCCTCACGTACAAGAAACAGCACAAAAGCGAGATGCTTATGTTGAATCACTCAAAAAAGCAGGAGCAAAAATAGTATTTAGTAACGTGCAAGAATTGACTCCAGAAAAAATTCAGGAATTAATTTAAATAAATACAAGTAAAAGATTTGCATGTTAAAGCATTTAAATTTATAACTCCTAACTCCTAACTTAACTTTTCCTTCCCCCATCTGCCCATCTTATTATTACCTCATGCGAGAAAATAGAAAACTTATGCCTTTTGAGCAAGCAATGGAAAATTTGAATGCTCTTGCGTCTTGCTTTAATATAGTTACGATTAGTCTTATTAAAGGAAGTCTTAGTGAAGAAGTACTTAGACAAACTCTTGATATTATCCAAAGTCGTCATCCTTTACTTAATTCTCGGATTGTCCGAAAATCAAATAGTTTTTGGTTTGAAGATGGAGCAGATAAAATTCCATTATCAGTTGTGAAAAAGCAGGAGATAAAGCAGTGGGAAGAAGTTGTTATTCAAGAATTAAATCAAAAAATTGATAGCGAAAAAAATCTACTCCGAATTACACTTATTAACTTTGATAAAGAAGAAAATATTTGTTATTTGATCTCCACAATACATCACGCGATCGCAGATGCTGCATCATTCATTCAATTGCAATCGGAAATATTAACTAATTGTCAAAAAATTGCTGAAGGAAAAACGGAAATTAATGTTACTCCGCTACCTAAGTTACCTTCTATTTACAAATTGATGCCAAAATCATTCCAGGGTTTTACTGGAAAAATAAGTAATATTCTTTATCTATTGCGGTTAAAAATTCAGTCAAGTCAATATAAAGCGATAACTTTAAATTTTGAAAAAAGCGTACCAATAGAATCTCGTAGCTGCGATATAATTTATAGAAAGCTAGATTCAGAATTGACTACAGAATTGGTAAAGATTTGTCGCCAACAAAAAACCACAGTACAAGGTGCTTTGGGTGCTGCAATGTTATTTGCAGTTGCCAAAAAAACTAGCAATTTTCAAACACAAGATATTTACTTAAGTTTTCAGTCATCTGTAAATTTGCGGTCGGCCGCACGCCTGCGCCGAACGGGTTTACTGCAGAAAATAAGTAACGAACATCTGGGTTTAATGGCTTCAGTTATCCCTACTTTTCATCATTTGAAAAAAAATGAAAGTTTTTGGGATTTAGCACAGGATATTAAACAAAAATTAGAAACAGGTATAACAAGGGGTGATGCATTCAGAAACATTTTGGTATCTGAAAAGATTATTGCATATCTTCTAAAAAATCCTTATAAATCGATGAATACTGCCGGTTTAACTAATATTGGTCGTATTAATATTCCACATGATTACGGTCAATTTCAATTAGAAGAAATTAGCTTTATTTTATCTCAAGCAGCATTTGGAGGAATGTTTGCTGCTGCAGTTTCTACTTTTCGAGGAAAAATGCTATTAAATTTTATGTTTTCTCAACCTTCTATTAGTAGGTCAACAGTAGAAACTTTAGCTGATGATACGATTTCTATTATTACTAATTTTTGTAGTTGAAAATAGGGTCAGGAATGTTCTTTCTAGAAAAGGTAGGGGGAAACCTCCTAATCATTTTCTTGTCAGTTTATGCAGTAGCTTCAAATGCAATGCCGAAAAAAAATATTAGTCGTAATATGTACTCTCATAAATTAGCGCAAGTTTAAACAGTATCAATTCTATTTTTGGTATAAAACACGCTTAAAATATCCAGGAATAGCCGCAAGTGTCACAAAACTCTCATGGTGCGTGACACTACAACCATTATTATTACGTTCAAAACTAGTGAGTGTACGAGCACCCTACAAAAAAGGCAGCCAGTTGCGGCGATTCCTAATACCTTCAAGAAAATAAGTCATTAAATACATTAATTTAAACATCAAAAAAAGTAAAATCACTGCAAATTCAAAAACTTTTCTAAAGCTGCTACCATACTATCGGGCCAACGTCGCACGTTTTTCACCCAATCAATATCTTTGTAACGATTATCTAATCCATAAGCTGCTACCCAGTTACTTTCAGCTTCACCCTTTTCTCCTCGTACCCAAAGTGCAGCGGTAAGTGCGGCACGAACATCGGGAAACTGGGGATATTTACGAATGATATTCTTCATCTGGCGTATAGCTTCATCAAATTGGCCAGTTTCATAAAGAGCAAGAGCGTAATTAGCACGAGCAAAAGCGAAATTTGGAGCCTTTTCCGCTGATTTTTGATAGTCGGCTATAGCTTCATACCATTTTCCCAAACCAGCCTTGGCATTTCCCCGGTTATTGTAAGCCATTGCATCATTGGGATCTAATTCCAAAATATGGTTATAATCGGCTATGGCTTCATCCCATCTTCCCAAACCTTCTAAAGCTGTTCCTCTATTTAAATAAGGATCGGTGACGTTAGGGGCAAGTTCTATAGATTTGTTAAAATCAGCGATTGCTTCTTCTAACTTATTTTGACTAATTTTAGAATTTCCTCGGTTACTCCAAACTGCCGCATTATCGGGAAATTTTTCGAGAATTTCCGTCCAATATTCTTCGGCTGCAGCAAAATCACCTTTATTAGTAGCAGCAAAAGCTTTATTTCCTAACTCATCTTGTTGTTTTAATTGCTCTCGTGCCAGATTAGAAGTTTCAGATGCAGCAACAACAGGTTCAACACAGCCGAATATAAAAAGTAAACTTAGTAAGATTCCGATTAATTTGATCATAGTAGTTGGTTAATAACTGAATTAATATAGCGAATTTCACTTGGATACAATACACGAAACTACCCCCCTTCCCCTCTCCAAAGCATCGGAGAGGGGTGTCCGGAGTACGGGGTGAGGTATCGAGTGTATTGCACTCAACTGAAAACCTCTGTATACGCCTATCCTTTTAGGAGCAAGTAGTAATTGTTAGTAGATAACTAGTTATGAGTTTTGGATTAATAATTAATAAATCCATAACTAACTTTCAGACGTAGCATTGCTACGTCTGAAACAATTTGTAACTCCCGTCTTCCTACTCCCTATTTTGCGACTAAGACAGCAAAGATAACTGTTCATTTGGTGGCTTAAAACCTAAATGCTTATAAGCCGCAGGTGTTGCTACCCTACCACGAGGAGTCCGCTGTAAGTAACCAATTTGCATTAAATAGGGTTCATAGACTTCTTCAATAGTTTGAGTATCTTCTCCCGTCGCTGCGGCTATTGTGTCTAATCCTACAGGGCCGCCATTAAATTGTTCAACTATGACGCTTAACATGGTGCGATCGGTCCAATCTAAGCCACAGGGATCTACCTGGAACAGTTGCAGTGCTTCTGCTGCTACGCTTTCATTTATCTCGCCAGATAATTTAACTTCAGCATAATCGCGGACGCGTTTGAGTAATCTATTGGCGATACGCGGCGTTCCTCGCGATCTACGTGCAATTTCTGTCGCTCCATCTTTAGTAACATCAGTTTTAAGTAATTGTGCGGTTCGCAAGACAATTTGACTGAGTTCTTCTACTTCATAAAATTTCAGTTTTTGAATTAAACCAAAGCGATCGCGCAAGGGAGAACTCAAGGCTCCAACACGGGTTGTGGCTCCGACTAAAGTAAATTTTGATAAGGGGATGCTACGAGTACGAGCACTTGAACCTTTACCTACGGTAATATCTAAACGATAATCTTCCATCGCCGGATATAATATTTCCTCGGTCATCCTAGAAAGACGATGAATTTCGTCAATGAAAATAACATCTCCAGGTTTGAGGTTAACTAACAGTCCCATAATGTCTCTGGGACGTTCTAGGGCGGGGGCACTAGTAATTTTATAATTTACCCCCATCTCAGATGCTAAAATCATTGCCATTGTCGTTTTACCCAGCCCTGGAGGACCGTAAAGCAGTAGGTGGTCTAGTACTTCACCTCTGGATTTTGCTGCTTTTATTGCAATATCGAGTACATCTTTTAAATCTTTTTGCCCAATATAATCGGCAAATTGGTGTGGACGAATACCAACTTCAATATTATCCTGTTCATCTGTAGCTGCTTGAGGTTGCAAAAGTTTTTCATCAGCTGCTTTATCAGCAGCAATATTACGGTGAGGTGGTTGCTTGTCTGGTTCTTGAGGCTGGGGCTGTTTTTTAGAGGAGATGATCGCCATAGTCCGCTCATAGATAGTGTTTTACTTGTCCTAAAACTTGAGGCAATGAGTCATAATTCATCGCTGTCATAAATGCGAGAAAACACGGATGCCAAAAATTTTTTTGTCGAGTAAGCAAGTCAGTTTTAAAATTTATATTCCGGGTAAATTCGATGGGAGTGCTTTCATAAATCATGCTAGCTAAGAGAATCTTACCGTGCTTAGATGTCAAGGCGGGACGTGTTGTAAAAGGAGTTAACTTTGTAGGACTTAAAGATGCTGGCGATCCAGTGGAATTAGCAAAGGTTTACGACGAAGCTGGTGCAGATGAGATAGTGTTTCTGGATATTACAGCTACTCATGAAGACCGGGGTACCATTGTCGATGTAGTTCACCGTACCGCCGAACAGGTATTTATTCCCCTAACTGTAGGTGGGGGAATCAAAACCTTAGAAAATGTTAAAGAACTGTTACGAGCTGGAGCAGATAAGGTTAGTATTAATTCAACGGCAGTACGAAACCCAGATTTTATTAATAAAGCAAGCGAGCGCTTCGGCAATCAATGTATTGTCGTAGCTATTGATGCTAAAAGAAGGTCTGATAGCAACAACCCCGGTTGGGATGTTTATGTTCGTGGTGGACGTGAAAATACTGGTTTAGATGCCCTTCACTGGGCGCAAGAAGTTGAAAAACGAGGTGCAGGAGAACTATTAGTAACAAGTATGGATGCTGATGGTACTCAAGCTGGTTATGACATTGAATTAACAAGGTCAATTGCAAATTCTGTAAGTATTCCGGTAATTGCTTCCGGCGGTGCTGGAAATTGTCAACATATATATTCCGCAGTTACCGACGGTCAAGCAGAAGCTGCCTTGTTAGCATCGCTTTTGCACTATGGAAAGCTTAGTGTAGAGCAAATCAAAAATTACTTAAATGAGCGAAAAATTCCCGTCCGAAATTAGTTTTCAACAGAAAAACTTAAGCTTCTTCAATGTCTAAATTAGTTCAACACAGTTCTTAGAAACGATGTTAATATAAATTAACAATAATTAATATAACTTAAGAAATTATGTTGATTCCTATTTTAGTGTTTGATGTAGCGTTAGTAGCTTGGTCTTTACACCTAATGGAAAAAGCTTTTGAGGATAAAGAATTTTCGTTGATGTTAGCTGGAATGTTGGTTGCTCTAGCAGCTGCCGCAATGATGGTAGTTTACTTCCTAATGGGGCACTGTATGAGCTACTTACTACAAGCTTCATCATAATTTCTTTTTGGTTAAATTCTCTATCTAATTGTTACATTTATTAATATTTACCTATTGACAAAGAGTCAATTATTAAGCCATCATTACAGATGGACTTCTCGGGGTTATAGCTCAGTTGGTAGAGCGCCTCAATGGCATTGAGGAAGTCAGCGGTTCGAATCCGCTTAGCTCCACTTTTTACAGTGAACAGTGTACCTTGCCATAACTTTGCCGCAACGGCAAGCTTATGCTTCAAATAAAACCTGGCAAACTTATGGTTCCAATTTTTCGTGATAATTTTTAATATATATTCTGTATTTCATATTGTAATGCAAGGTAATACAAAAACTATGGTTAGTTGGTGATTTTTTACTTATAAATACTTGACTTTTTAAAATTTTGTGATGTTTTGCTTATTGCATAGTGAAGTACCGAATGTGGGTTTTAAGCTTCACAACCCAAGTTCGCGATTCGCTTCTCTAAGAGCTAGATTAAATAGCGAAATTCTTAACTAAACTTATTTATAGTTTATCGAATTTTGAGGTATTTTCTTAGAAGTAGTTGTAAATCTACTCATGAAGCGAGTATTGACTGATGTTGTATCGGGAGTTATTGGTCAATTAAAATTGGAATAAATCAGCGGGAAATGTTTGCGATTAAAAGAGAGTTAAAATTAAATAATAAGGAACGCTCTCTGATGCGTGGCATTGCTGGATTTAAGCGGTTTGTCTACAATTACGGATTGGAATTAATTACAGCTTCTTGGAATTTTGATGGAATTGAACTCACCGATTCTAAACGTATAGATGCCATCAAAAAAGTATTTACCCAAGTCACAATGAAGTTATGGTCAAATAGATGGATGAAGAAGTACCCATCTACAGTATACCAATCAGCTTTTATAGCCTTGAAAAATGCTTGAATAGATGGAGAAATGGTCTAGGAGAATTCCCCAAAAAAAAATCCAAGAAAAAAGGTGACTCATTTACAGTTTACAAAACATCGGGTGTTTACCCACAAAAAGGTCAACCAGCCTTACCTTTTAGCAATAGAGTTGTAATTAATGGGTTCAATAAAATAACAGTTCCTGGATTAAAGACATTTAGGCTAAAAGAGAATATTGAATTTACTTGTAGTTCTCAAACTTTCACTGTTTCTTGTACTGCTCATAGATGGTTTGTATCTTTTACTATAGATAGCCAAAAAATACCTCCACTTTTTCATCCGATTGAAAAAGTAGGGGTAGATTTAGGTGTAAAATGCCTTGCCACAGTTTCTGACAGAACTTATTATGCCATGCCAGCTACTACTAAAGAGGCGAAAACCAAGCTCAGTAAACTGCAATGGCGCAATCGTAATAAAGTTTTAGGAAATAAAAAGTTAGGTATAAAAGCATCATCTAATGCTAGAAAATACTACATGGAATTGGCAAGACATTATGCTCAATTGAGCAATATTCGTCAAGACACAATTCATAAAATGACAACTGATTTGAGTCGTCGGGTTTATTGCATTCGCATTGAAGATTTAAATGTCTCTGGCAGTGCGATTCGTTCAATCTAAATCCGTAAGGAGGGACGATTGACATCAGTAAAGTAACTGGTAACAGTTGAGTAAGCACTTAAATCCTTTACTGGTGATAACTTGTGACTCATGTAGGTGAGGGTAAGTAAAGATTACCCA
>JBCCSG010000049.1:0-28746 GCA_039200565.1 Cyanobacteria bacterium P01_D01_bin.50
AACCAAAGGTTCATCAATATTTAAAATTACATTAGGATTATAACGAATATTGTCATAAATCATACCATCCTCACCTCGTAAAAAATAGTAAGCTAATTTTGTCATTAACAATAAAAATTGACTGACAAACCAACCAATAATTCCCGATCTTTTTTTAGTGATATAAATAGGTTGAATGCGAGTTTTTCTATTTTCTAAAGGAGAATAAGCATAAATCATGTGTAAACATGGAATAAATCTTACTTTTTTCATGATAGTTAATAATCCGATACAACCGTCAGCATATCTCATGGTGTATTCATAATCATCGCCAAGTATTCTTCTTGCCACCTTTTCCCTAAATGTGGTTCGAGGAAATTCACCACTGAGAGTAAAATCGATCGTATTACCAGATTTATTTTCCTGTAATGACAAATCCATTTTGATATTTAACTTATGCACAGTTTGTAGATGCTGAGCATCGATACCATTCATCATACAAATGTGGTGGTGACAATTACGCTCAAAAGCTTTGTCGTATATAGTAACAAGAGATTGATTTTTTAGTTCGTCAAATTCTACAACTTTGTCGGGTGCTTTTATATCTGGATAAACCCAAATAAAACCATATTTTTCATCAGTAGCATATGCCTGTAACTTTGCTTTTTGAGGAATCTTTGATTGACAAGGAATATTTTGACATTTTCCGTCACCATCAAATGCCCAATGGTGAAAAAAACAACGAATTAAATTACCATCAACTTTCCCAATAGCTAAATCCGTTCCTAAATGGGGACAATAAGCATCTAAGGCTCTAATTTTTTCATCTTTACCGCGAAAAATAACGATTCTTTGTCCACATAAATTAAAAGATTTAGCATTTCCTTGGGGAATTTCCTTGCTAGGACAAACTATATACCAACCCTTAGTAATAATTTCCCAATTATTGAAGATTATCATGTTAATTAAAGGTTGGGTATTTTGATTTTTCAATGAATTCATATATAGAAATATGGTTTATTTTATGTTCGCGCAGCGTGGCGAAGCCATAATTATTATTTGAACTAGGGAATAGAAAAAAAATTGTATTTAGGTTTTATATAAATTCCGATTACACCGGAATGATTAAAATATAACAGAAAAACCTCTGTATTCGGAGGCTGTATTTCTGCGCCCCTTTTGGTTCAAAAATATAGAATTCCGATGTCAACAGATTTGATATTAGTCCCGTAAGGACATACAAAAATAAATTATGATTCATATATTGAACTGAATATTACCGATGTTTAGCATCAAGTGTAAGCAGAATTGAGCCGATAGTAAATAATACTCCTCCACAGAAAGAGCAGATAGAATAAAATGATATTTCTTGGAATAAATCGATCAAAGAGTTGATGGTGAATAGAAAAGAACCAATGATAAATAAAAAACTGCCCACAAAAGTGTAGCTCATAATTAATCCTTAGAATTATTCATCATCCATTTTTGAAAAGCTTTTCTTTGCCTATCCAAATGCCTGGAAATAGAATTATTAGCCATTAAAGACATCTCACGATTACTTTTCCAAAGGTAATCTAAAGGTTGCAAATAAACTTTATAAGATTCTATTGCTTCCCTGTGAGTTTGAAAGCTGTTATGTAATGCTTCCGTTTCCTCTGTAAAACAACGACGCATCATATCTTTCGCCTCTGTATCACTCATCTTAAAGACTGGCGATCGGAATATACTATAAATCACCGGAAACAATGCAGCATCGTACCAGAATATACCATTAACTGCCACAGAACAGTGATAATGATCTTGTTGACAACCGCGTATTCCTAAATTGGCAACTAGTTTCTCAAATTCTGTAGGAGGTTTAATACAGTTAATCACATCATGAGAAATTATAGTTGAACTATTGAAATGAAAGCTTTCATCCATGAAGTGGTAGTAAGAAATTTTCGCCGGAATGGGTGCATTCTCCGGCAAGGGATGTTTTTGATAATAATTACTCAGTTTATGCTGAACTAACTTACCATTGAGAGTACGCACTCCCCGTACTGTAAAATATTGACAAGCAAGAAATGTGTTATCGGCAGATATCAATCCAAAGGCTTGTAATTGAAGTTTTTTCCAATGACTCTTAAAAAAGTTGGTATCACCAAACACCATTGTTTCAGCATAAGGGCCGCGCATAGGATAAGTAAATATGCGTTCTCCAAATAATATGTATTCAACTTGTTGAGAAATTTTTTTAAAAGCATGAATATGAGCGCGTTCTTGTGCAGACTCTAAATCTAGCATATCGCATATCGGTCTAAAATCCTCTTGAGCATAGAGTCCCGCAGCGCTAGTTTGATTAAAAAAGATAGTCGCAATTTCAGCGGAAATAATTTGAGAATAGTAAGCAACCCAGTAAAGCTGATTAAGAATTATTCTCTGATAGGGGCTTGCTTCTTCCCACAAGGATGTTCCGAAAAGTAAGGAAAATTGCTCAGGATTCCAGTATTCATTTTTGCAATTATCATACTTAAAGTCAGCCGCTGCTTTATCTAATAATTCGGTACAATCTTGTTGTTTATTGCGCTGATAATTAATTTGCAGTTTGCGACAGACTTGTTGATTTTCTAAAAGTGTATTTTCTTTAGTTTTAAGCATATAAGAATTTGGTTTGATTCTAAATTGTAAGGGAATGAGGAATGGGGAATGGGGAATAGGGAATAGGGAATGGGGAATAGATGTATTTAGTTTTTTTCAAAATCTATAGTCGTAAGCCGGCGTTGCACAATCGTAATATGAAATTATGATTTCACATTGCAGAAGACGTAACACTGTTACGTCTCTACACAGGTTTCATGTTTTTGACGGGTACCCATGAGAATTTTTTTAGGAGAAAAAAATTCTCATGAGAGCCCTTGACAAAATGTATATAAATGCAATTCATAGTTTAATTCAGCAACGCCCGTAAGCCTAAGTAGATAGGCATAAATAAACTGAAATATCTAAGAGAATATAAATTAATATTCCTACTCCCTCCTCCTAATACTACTCCCTAGTTAAAACACATTGATTAGCCTTCAAAGGTTGAAAACTTCCCTTAACTTGAAGATTTTCAACTATAGTTACAGCATTGGGTAAATGCATTAAACGGCGCAATAACTTCAAGCGACTTCCACTATGATTTTCTGTATTTAATTCTTCAAAAATTTTAATTTTCTGAGCTTTAGATAAATATCCTTTAACTTGTTCAATACTAGCAACAACACTTTGAGGTCCCAATTGTACCATTTGTAAAAACATCGCTAGTATTTCTACAATAATTTCTTGACTTGATTTATTTAGCGATATCTTTTCAAACAGTGTGACTCCAGTAGCATGGTGACGACTTTCATCTTGCAAAAAACCATGAAACACTGAACTTAAATCGGGATTTTGACAATCAGCACTAATACTGCGGTAATGAGTTAAACCCCATCCCTCCAAAACCACCTGAAGTACAAATAATAAAACTGTTTTATCTTCACTTTGTACTACATCTTCGAGTAAATCCAAAAATGGATTATTACTTGCTTTTGGAGTTGGTAAAAAACGGCTAATTTGTGCCAAATGAGTTGCTTCATCAGCACCAAACAAACTATAAAGCATTCTTTCTTCAATAGTTTCTGCCAGTAAAACCATTTTCGCCATATAACCCACTCCGGCTTTTTCGATAAAATAAGCCTCCTTCAAAAGTCCATAATTACAAAGCTGTAAAATCGAACTTTGTTCTACAGGTGTAGAATCTTGAAAAATATCTACTTTATCAAGATTAAAATGTGTAGCATCCCAGTAAGAAACTAGAAATATAGGATTATTTTTGATATCTCCCCCTGTTTTCTTCAATGCTGATGATAAAATTCGACGTAACTTATCTTCTTCATTTATGTAAGGTAAATGCAATCCGGCGATCGTATATTGTTGATTCATTTTTTTAATCACTATTAATTGACATTTTTTCTATCTCTAGCTAATAAATATAGTTTCATCAAAATTAGCTGAAATGTAAATTAAAAAATCTATTAATTTCATAATTGATCACTATTATTTTTTAACTCATTTTCTAGTTTTGAACAGGGATAAATATACATGGGATGAGATTCTTTTTCATACTTAGGATTTGGTGCTATGAGTATTGGATGAGAACTATCTTTGGTTTGAGATTTCAGCGAATTATCCTTCGGCAGAAATATTTCCGAGTCTAAATTTGAACAAGTTTCAACTTTTTCATGAGAATTGGCACCACAAGCAGCAAAAAGAACCACTAGCAACGAATTTAAAAGCACCGAAGGAACTGTAAGATTTTGTTTCATGGTTAAAGCATTTACTAATATCTTTATTCTCATTCTTGTGCTTAGAGCAATTTTTAACTCTGTTGTTTCAGTTTTAGAAACATGTAAATGAGTCAATAGAAAATAGTAATGTCTTTACTGCTTGTGATTCAGGAAGTACTTTTTAGATTTTATCTATTAATCATTAGCTTCTCCTTTAGATTTCACCATCTCTGCTTGTTTTTGCTTTTGTCTTTCTTTTTCCTCATCCACAGGTTCCCAATTACCCCAACGTAATGCTTTTTGTTTTTCTACATTATGAATAAATTGCAAAATAGAATTATCTGCTTTAGTTGGCGTTTTCAAATCGAAGTTAATTGTTTGAAAAATCTTAGTATCTCCCGAAGCAAAATAATCACCGACTAACTTAGTTAGCCAAAGTACTACTCTGTTAAATAACCAACCAAAAATACCGGGACGTTTTTTAGTTATCAAAATTGTTTGTCCTTCCGTTTTCCCATCTTCAATTAAACGCAAGGCAAACATAATATGAAAATGCAAAAAATCTGGTCCTAATGTTACGGTACCAATAGTTCCATACCAATAACACATACTGTAAGTAACAGCTTTCTTATAAAAAGGACGGATTAATTTAAGCAAAAATGAATCTTCACCACCCCGCGTAATATTATTGAAAATAATGGCATTTTCATTCAGTTGCTGCTTGCGAAAAATAATCTCCAAAGGTAGATTGTGAACTGTATTAAAATGATGGGCATCAATTGCATTAATCATCACCACATTGGGATGACAATTTTTGACAAACTCAGAAGTCACAATACTATGACATTCAAAGTTCTCCAATTCTGGAACAAAAGGTAAAGATTGCCCTGGGGCTTCACCAACCCAAACCCATACCATGCCGTACTTTTCAGCAACATGCCAGGTTTTCAACTGCAGAGGAAGCCCAGTTCCCAAACAAGGAGCATCAACACAATTACCTTGGCGATCGTACTTCCAATTATGAAATAAACAACGCAATCCCCCACCTTCTACTTTACCTTCCCCTAGGTGAGCGCCCATATGGGGACAATAAGCATCAAAGCAAACTAATTCACCGTCAACATCTCTGTAAATAGCTAATTCTCTACCTAGCAAAGAAACTGGCTTTACTTGCCCTTTTCTTAGCTTTCTTGAAGGAATAGCCCAGTACCATCCTTCAATAAAACGTCTTGGATGATTAAATATTTGCGTGTAACTATATGAACTAACAGTATTAGATCCGATTTTCATGTCATTTTCATAACCGGAATTTCCGAGTTTTCAAGAAGTTATATTCAAAGGCGTTGTATAAAATATGAACAGTTTTGGGATCGTCATGGAAACTATCAAAAGGATACATAAGGCTAAGAAACCTCGCCTTTTAAACAAGGAATGAAGACGCAGTAAATTTTAACTGTTCAATCAACGCCTCCTATTTCAAATCAATCGCATTTTTTATTTTTAAGCCGGAATTTTTAAGGTTGAATTTTGAATTGTACCCGCATATTTTGTACCAGCAAACCACATTCTACGTCCAGCACGTGTAAGATTGTTTTCACAAATCTCCGTAAAACAAACTAATTCATCACCATTCAGATGCCCTGGGTTAAGAGTCTGGAAAAAGCTGATATGATTGTCTCGCAACTTCTCAATAGGTATACCCCGCAGTTCATTACGCAATACGTGGGGATGGGGAAAACGAACAATACCAGTTTTAATATCGTAATTTTCCCCAAAATGTTGGATAGCCAAATTCTGCATCAACTGCAAAATGTGCTCTGGGGTTGGCATGTCGTAGCGGGGATAAAACTCCTTCCAAAATAACGGTAAAAAACGATAGGTGCGGTAACCACCAGAAATTAGCAGCCAGTAAAGTTTTCCTTGACAATATTTGCACCGCAGTTGATTTATTGAAGATATCCAGCTAGTAGATAAAGCCGAGCTGCTCCAAGCACTAGGATCTACAATAGTGTCTCCTGAAAACACAATGCCGATCTTTTCACCTCTAAAGCAGGTTTCATACATTAGCAGAGTAGAAAAACCTTTTAACTCATTTGTTTGTTCATCTCTGAGAAGGATGACCCAATTTTTATTATCTAAATCTTTATGAAATACATCTATCTTAACTCCTTCAAAATGCTTATTTAAAAGTGCAAACATTTCATCTATATCGAGAGATGATAATTTCTCTATAGAGATTAATTGACTATTCATTTTTATTTAAAAATCTGTGTATTTTCTTATTATTAACTATAATTTTTTATTTTGCACGATCGCAGTCTATATGTGTCAGAAAGTAATCTGTCCGAGGTAAGTATAAACTAAAAAATTAGATAGAAAAAAGTATAAAACCTTTGATTTATAATAAATTCAGCCATTACTTAATCTTTTTTTTATTTTTTATAAAGTAGAAAATAAAATTATCAGAAAATGTAATCTAAATTATACTTCACCCTACTTCATACCTATTCATATATCTTCAATCAATATCTCCATCCTTAATTAATCATCGAAGAAAATTGAAATATATTTTGGATTTAATTTGTAGTAAAAATAAGGTTTATAAACTCACGCAGAACCCGATATTGTCTGTCAGAATTGCTAAGTCCTGAAATTAATCCGATAATTTTATCAGTTGGTTTTTCTAGTAGCGCGGGTATCTTACTAACCAAGCTCCAGTCGATATAAACCGCTTACCAAAAAAATCGGATACAAGCCCCCGGATTTATCCGTGGAATAAAAAAATTTTTTCCTTGTTTCAAGCCCCTCGATTCATCGATGGGGTAATAATTCTAAATTCTAAATTCTAAATTCTAAATTCACCTTGACCCTCTATCCCTTGTGAGTCCGATCCGCTAATCTATATAATTAAGGAGCAAAATGCTTCTAGTAATAGGAGTGGTAGTTAACTATGCTCGGAAATAAAAGTGAAGCGCTGTTAATTGGTAAAGTAGAGAAACTAAGTGGAGTTCCGATTCGCACAATTCGCTATTATGAAAGTATTGGTCTTATTAAGTCAGCAGGAAGAACTGAAGGTGGCTTTCGGCAATTTTACCAGGATATACTTACTCGTTTGTCATTTATTAAGCGTGCTCAAAGTCTCGGCTTGAGTTTGCAAGAAATCGGTAATATTCTTAAAGTTTACGATGCAGGAAAATCACCCTGCGATGAAATCCAACAAAAACTTGAAGATAAAATATCCGAAATTGAAAAGCAGATTGAAGATTTACAGAAATTGCAAGGTAACTTAATGGTAGTGCTTTCGCAATGGAAAAGTTTATCTAATAAGCAAAACGATACTATTTGTCCGAATATTCAAAAGTAAGGGCGAGCAATAAAAAAAAGTGTAAAAAATAACTATTAATTTATTTTTGGCTTACGTACTGTTAATGGAAGGCTAATATCTGAAAGTCTTGCTCAGGGAATAAAAAAATACTTATTTATGCTCAAAAGTCATTTTCGTGTAAATTGCGCTACAATAGATCCAGCATTGGCTGACGACATAATTGAAGTGCGTCTACTTTTAACATCAGGGTACATCTATAACCAAAATTATTTGATACAATAAAAAATCTAGTATTATTGTTACTAATTCTCTACAAACTAAATAAAAAATTTAGTAACTTAGTGACTATCTTACACAGCTATTTA
Organism: Cyanobacteria bacterium P01_D01_bin.50; assembly: GCA_039200565.1. GTDB lineage: Bacteria > Cyanobacteriota > Cyanobacteriia > Cyanobacteriales > Nostocaceae > Rivularia. Next base: position 7,962 of record JBCCSG010000049.1, read on the forward strand.
ATCTCAGATATCAGCAATCGTCTTGGTTGTGATAGAAAACCGATTTAAATGGGTAAACTAGGCTTAACTCGCAAATTTTGTAACTCTTATATAACAAGCCAATATAATCAAGTTGTGCTAGTTTCATAGCTTGGGAGGGGATTTAATACTTTTAAATGCCAGACTTTTGACTTCCCCTCCTGGGGTGCTCAAATCTTGCACTAAAGTATTAACACCGATTGTTCCCATTTTAAAAAATATATACTTTGATCCATAAAAGAGAACATTGGGATTATTAGCCTGCGTAAGTAGGTTTGTTTGTATAGCCTTACTCTTACAGGATATAAATCCAAGAAATGAATTAAGGGATAATTAGATATTTTTGTGCCTTTATTTTGAAAATAAAATAGAGTTTTAGAACTTTTATCAATCAAAATTGAAGGCAATATATCTATAAAAACTAATAGAAAAAATTAATTTTATATCTAATTTTTTCTATTAGTTTTATCGAACTAAAACAAAAAATTATATATTTGACTGATTTTAATTCCAGATAGAATCTAAATAATTATGTATGACTTAACTAAATTTACTCTTAGAGATATGTCAGAATGTGGTTTGGCGTTACGTCATACAGCACAAAATGCTAACTCTATGGAAGATGCTAGCAATAGAATTGTCAAATATTTTTATGAACATTTACTTGATAGAGATACCGGAGAAAGAAACTGCATTCTTGTACGTTTCTTTAAAACTCACTCCTACGGAAAACTAACTCCTGAATTGCAAGAATATGCACGAGATATATTAAATCAGAATACGGTTGCAGATAATTTAAAATGCTTAACTTTACTTGCTACTGCTGGAGAACTTCCAGAATGGAACTCTCGTTATAAATCTATAGGACACAAAGCAATACCACTTGCAAATGAGGATGCCATACATCGCATACCGATGATTTCTCAGTTAATTAGACAACTAGGTTTAAATCCGGGAATACTATTACAACCCGATCCTAACTTATTAATTGATATCGAACAGCAGATGTATAACGTATTTCACGTCCCCAACGCTTTAGATAGTCCTTATATTCCTTCCCAAAAGTCATTTGTAATTCCCTTTGGAGTCAAATCTGTAATTGGATTTGGAGGATTATTACCTACCGGTGAAATGTTTGTCATTTTGATGTTTTTGAGAGTAGTAGTTCCACAACAAAATTTAGAATTAATACGTCCTTTAGCATTAAATGTTAAAACTGCAATTTTGCCATTTGATGATGGTATTATTTTCAAAGAATCTAATATGATTAATGAAAATGAAGATCGTATTTTACAACGTCTTAATTCACAAATAGGCACATTAACTCAACTGTTAGACGTTTCCGAACAATCTACCATAACTCAGTCAGATCGCTTAGAAACAGCAATAGAAAATCTTCAACAAACTTTGAATAAGCTTAAGAAAACTCAAAGTCAGCTGATTCATAATGAAAAAATGTCTAGTTTAGGTCAAATGGTTGCAGGTATAGCTCATGAAATTAATAATCCTATTAACTTTGTTGATGCCAATCTGATCTACGTGGAAGAATATAGCGAAACTCTACTTAAACTAATAGAACTATATCAACAGCAATATCCAACTTATCCCGAACAAATTCAACATAAAATAGACGTTGAAGAATTAGATTTTATCAAGAAAGACTTTTATAAAATTATTAATTCCATGAAAGTAGGAACTGAACGCATTCAAGAAATTGTTCAATCCTTAAGAATATTTTCTCGATTAGATGAAGCAGAAATTAAACGGGCTGATATTCATCAAGGTATTGATAGTACCTTAATGATTTTACAAAATCGTTTAAAAGCTCAGCCAAAGTATCTTAATATTGAAATAATTAAAGAATACGGCAATTTACCACAAATATATTGCTATCCTGGTCAATTAAATCAAGTATTCATGAATATTATAGCTAATGCAATTGATGCTTTTGAAGAAGAAATAGGTGATAGCGGCTGGACAACAGAAAGCCAGAAAGAAGACATTATTAAAGATTTTAAAATTTGTATTCGTACTGAAGTTATAGACGAGAGATGGATATCTATCAGTATTTATGATAATGGTCCCGGAATCAAAAAAGAAGTAATAAATAAGCTATTCGATCCATTTTTCACAACTAAAGAAGTTGGGAAAGGTACCGGTTTAGGTTTATCCATCAGCCATCAAATTATAGTAGAAAAACATCGCGGACAACTTAGCTGTAATTCTACACTAGGAATAGGTACAGAATTCTTAATCAAAATTCCTACTCGTTTAGTTTATAAAACATAATTTGGTATATGCCCCTGCCGTCGGGAGTTAATTAATAGTAAGGAAAATTTTTATTTTTGATTTTTTAATCTTGCATTTAATGTTGGTGCTTTATTTTCCCAAAGACGAACTGTTTTATCAAATCCACCACTAGCAAGCATTTTTCCGTCAGGGCTAAAAGCAAGGGAACTTACCCAGTCTGAATGCCCGTATAATGACTTTAATAAATTACCTGTAGCTAAATCCCAGATTTTTATCCCATCCTTGCCACCACTAGCAACAGTTTGTCCATCTGGATTAACAGCGATCGCAATTACAGAGTTATTATGTCCACTTAAAGTATGCAATACTTGTCCTGAGTTTAAATTCCACATTTTTACAGTGCGATCGCTACTAGCGGTAATCAGGTTATCTCCATTGGGAGTAAACTCTATAGCCTTGACTTCGCCAGAATGAGCTTTATATCCGCGAATTAGTCTCCCAGTTTGCAAATCCCACAGTTTAACAATCCCTTTACGATCGCCACTGACTAATTTTCCACCGTCAGGGCTAATAGCTACGGCATGAATCACGTCGCCAAAGCGGGCTAATATTCCTAAAGGGCGTTGTTTTCGCAAATCCCATATGCGGATTCCATCTAAAGCACCGCTAACGAGAACTTTACTATCCGGAGTTACTGCTAATGATAGTACATTACTAGTATGCCCTTGAAAAGAACGGATAAATTTGTAGTTTTCCAAACTCCAAATATTAACGGAATTATCGGTACTACAGCTAACCAAATGCTTCCCGTCTGGCGAAATTAACAGCGATTGAATCGATTCTTGATGTGCTTTACGAATCTCACCCAGGCGTTTCTTCTTCTTTAAATTCCACAGACGAATAATACCTTCATTATCAGAACCGCCACTAACAAGCATTCTACCATCAGGACTAAAAGTTAAAGATTTAACGGCTCCTTTATGCCCTTTAAAAGTATGCTTTAATTGAGGATTTGCAAAATTCCTAACTGCAATTGAACTAACAGTAACTTGCGCATCTGCTGGTTGACTCGACGTTAAATGGGTAACACCCATAATACTTACTGCGCCGATGAATACTAGACTAAGCTTTTTCGCCAAAAATATTATTGATCTAGAAGCCAATATTCGAGACGAAATAGAAGGAATAAATTTAGACTTTATCAAGTTATCATGAAAATTTTTCATAAATTACACATTACTGTAAGCAAATATCCTTAAAAACGGCAAAGGAGGGTTTCCCCTCCTTAAAATCTATTTTGCCTTTACATTCGGTCTATTGCCAACAGATGAATATTTCCAATGATTGATATTTTATTCCTAAAAATGCTTGAGACGTTGCAATGCAACGTCTCTACATGATTTTCACAGGTTCTATATATACTTCCTTACTACACAATCAACCTTTTACTGGGGAGGTTTCTTCTTAGACATACTCAGCATTGGTAAAGACGAGTTGGAGGAATGGGAAGGCAGGTATAATTTTCGTACGGTTTCCTCATTTTGATTTTGTATGGAAGGGCGTTGCTGAATTCGCCACAACCGAATTGTTAAGGCTACTCCCGCAGTTCCCAAGCCGAAAATAAACAATGTCCAACTGTCATCAAATCCACCTATTAATGCATCCACTATCCCCATCGTGATTAATACGGAGATTAGTGGTTCTTTGCGGTAGGCAGATTTTACAATACGAGGAAATACAGCATTCATAATAGCGTGTTTTCAGTTCCTCTTTACTATAAGTTTACTCATATAGCTCATAGGTAATAAGCTCTTTACCTCAAGGCGTTAATACTATTATAAATTTATTCAATAAGCAAGTAAGGAATTCCCTAACTTTACTCAAAATTTAGGCTTTATAAGTTTAATTATTATGCCCCGTATTTATATTTAGTTGCAAGTTTAGAATAACACTTATTAAAAAAAACAGTTAACTACTAGTACCGCTTGCGTTCGTCAAAAGTCAAAAGTCAAAAGTATTATTTTTTATAGCTTTGACGTTTTACGAATGGTTGGTTTATTTCCGCCGTGCTCTACTAGTATAACTGTTTTATACATCAATACTACTTAAAGGATATTTTTACACTATTTGTTTGCAAAAAAATTAAAATTTGCATAAAAATACCTTACATTCTCATAAGAATTTTCCAAAGTCGGTAGACTAAGGGTTATTAAATCCGGGTTTTAAGATTTAACAGCTTAGCTCCGACTTCTGGTAAATTTGCAATACCTGGTATCCTCTAACACTCTCAACAAGACTTGAAAAAACCGAGTTCTAAAACAATGAACTCAGTTGCTCTGAAAAAGCCATTACCAAGAAACCAAACTTTAAGCAGCAATGGAAGATATAACATGAACTTTTCACTGTATATTATCTTAGTCCTAACCAAGATAAGACTCCTTGATTAGTTATACATTCAATTGCCACCATTATCATAAAACCAATCATCGCGGCTCTACCATTTAAACGTTCAGCATACTCATTAAAGCCTAGCTTTGGTTCTTCTAGTTTGGGTGTAACGGTTGGTTGGGGCTGTTGTGTTGTCATTGAAATACCTCCTTAAACTTAAATGAAGGGTTCCCATCAGATTTTTTTCTTCTAAAAAAATTCTTATGGGTGCCCGTGAACTTGTTTATCTAGATTCTCTTAAATTGGTAGTTAAGCCCTAATACTGAAAATCTAGGTGATATCGCGTCATCTTTACAAAATTTTACTATTTTTTTATATAACGTTACAAGATAATTATGACGGTAAAAAAAGTTGATACCGGGGTTATTTGAAGAATTTAGACCTTTTAAGATAAAATTAGTAATCTTTGATTCAGCATGGCTGCCATTGAATTGACACACTACAGTTAAAAGAACAAATTAATTTAGGGGCAGTACATGGAAATAGGTGTTCCCAAGGAAACAAAAGATAGAGAGTTTCGAGTGGGCTTAAGTCCTTCTAGTGTCAGGGTTTTAAAAGAAGCAGGTCATAATATATTTGTAGAAACCCAAGCAGGTGTGGGTGCTGGATTTACAGATGATGATTACATCAGTGCAGGCGCGCAAATTGTTACCACATCACTTGCTGCTTGGAATCGTGAATTAATTGTTAAAGTCAAAGAACCTCTAGAAGAAGAGTATAAGTTCGTACAAAAAGGACAAATATTATTTACTTATTTACATTTAGCAGCAAACAGACAATTAACCGAACATTTAATTGATAGTGGCGTTACGGCGATCGCCTACGAAACTGTAGAACAAACAGGTGCCAACAGACTACCTTTGCTTACTCCCATGAGTATAATTGCCGGTCGTCTTTCGGTGCAGTTTGGAGCCAGATACCTCGAAAGTCAACAAGGGGGTAGAGGGGTACTTTTAGGTGCAGTTCCCGGAGTCAAGCCGGGTAAAGTAGTAATTTTAGGTGGTGGTGTTGTAGGTACCGAAGCTGCAAAAATAGCAGTTGGCATGGGTGCTGCGGTACAAATTTTAGATGTTAATGTCGAACGCTTGTCTTATTTAGAAACTTTATTCGGTTCTAGGGTTGAACTACTTTATAGTAATTCTGCTCATATAGAAGAAGTTGTGCCACAGGCAGACTTATTGATTGGTGCAGTATTAATCTTAGGAAAACGAGCTCCTACCTTAGTATCTCGAGAATTAGTTGAGAAAATGAATTCTGGTGCAGTAATTGTAGATGTTGCAGTCGATCAAGGCGGGTGTATTGAAACTTTACGCACAACATCTCATACAAATCCAGTATACAGCGAACTTGGAGTTTTACATTACGGCGTACCTAATATGCCAGGTGCAGTACCTTGGACTGCGACTCAAGCATTAAATAACACTACCTTACCTTACGTGCGACAGTTAGCCTCCGAAGGAGTGAAAGCGCTGGTAAATAACTCAGCACTGGCTAAAGGATTAAATGTGGATCGTCATCGTATCGTACATCCAGCGGTACAGTCCGTATTTCCAGATTTAACTTAATACTGCATTTAATTAATTTTGAGGGATTTATTTATCTACCGACATGTTGTAGAGACGTTATATATGTTTTAGAGACGTTATATATAACGTCTCTACAGAGTTTCGGAGAAAACAAACCAAAAGAATGTAATTACTAAAGAAACCCGACTTATTTGATGAAAAGCCGGGTTTCTTGAATATATGTATCCGTATCTTGAAAAAATTATTCTTCAGGATCCCGATATCTCTTGTAAACTTCCATTGCAGCCAGATAGAATTCCTGAGCTTTGTCTAGGTTTTCATTCTTATCCCCACGAATGCGCTGTTTATAAGCATTACCCAAATTATATTGAGTCATTGCCCATTGCTGGGGAACCAGATCCATCTGATAGACTTCTAAAGCTGCATTGTAAGAGAGTATGGCAATTTCTATATTCTCTGCCTTCTCGCCAAGAATGCGATCGCAATACACATTACCCAAGTTGTACTGAATTGTCGCCCATTGATACGGAAATACCGAACGTTGATATACGTCAAGTGCCGCAAAATAATGTTGAATTGCAATTTCCAGATTTTCAGCTTTATCCCCATTTTGGCGACTTTTATAAGCCGTACCCAAATTATTTTGAGTCATCGCCCAATCTTCAGGGAAGGTATTGCGCTGGTAGATTTCTAATGCAAGCTCGTAACACTTAATACTTTCATCCAAATTATCTGCATTGTCCCCAATGATGCGATCGACCAAGGCATTACCAAGATTATTCTGGGTTCCAGCCCACTCTTCGGGGTGTTTTTCACGATTAAAATAAGCTAATGCTACCTGATAACCTTTAATCGCAATTTCTAAATTTTCAGCTTTATTACCTAACGAGAACTGCTGAATTAATACACTAAAATTAACAATATCTACTAAGACACTATGGGCTATTGAAGGTTGAGCTTTCTCCACAGTTTCCTTCACCCAGTCTTCCATAACTTGGGCAAAATGGATATTTAGTTTATCCAAATTCGCAGCAAATAAAGGATACACCACTTTTGCATTACCACTACTATTGGAAATAGTCCGCAATACTTCACCCAAGAAATTTAGATAATTTTGGGAAGGTAAGCTAGGCGGTAATGAATTTTTCAGTCCCTTAGCTAGAGGCGTAGCAATACTTTGCAGAAATTCAGAAGCTTTCTGTTCGCCAATTTCTGCCATCATTCCTGCCACTTGTGATAAAGTCAAAAGGAATTGCGTATCAATTAAATCTTGATTTTTACGCAATATTTCTGCTTCGGATCCACTAGGGCAACTCATTAGCGTTTCAATCAGTTCTAAATAAGCAGAAGGACTTTCATCATCTTCAGAATTGAACGTTTTTGTAGCTTGTGCTAACATACTATTTAGCTCTCCAGCCAAACTCCTTAAGAATTCAGCCGTTCCAGTTGCACCCTCTTCTTCTGCTTTGATGGCTATCTGCTCCATCACCATAATTAAATCTTCATCAACCAATTTCGTATTGGCTTTTAAGATTACAAACTCCTCGCCACTAGGACAGTTCAAAAGTTCCTTAATCAGAGAAATATATTCTCGCAGACGGCGTTCATCCATTAGGGTGAATTCCCGTAGTTTTTAAGCTAATTTTTACACTTCTTCACTCGTAACGTAATCGATATAAATACCTTACTTAAGTGCCGTAATACATTTATTGCTACTTTAAGTCGATGACAAGATAAGGATAATCATGAGAAAATCAATCAAGGGCTTAAATTCTGTGAGTCCTTAACTCCTTGTTCAGCAATACTTGCTCTGAGTGAGAGGGGGAAGAGGGGGAAGAAATTTTTAACCCCTAACTCCTAACTCCTAACTCCTAATTATTAATTCCAAACTGCCGCTACACTTCTACAATAAAGATAGAATTTGTTGAGATTTGTATATTTAAGAGTTATGTCACTGGCTCCTGCCGTTTTAGTCGAAAATGTAAAGAAGCGCTACGGCACAACCCAAGCCGTCAATAACATTTCCTTTAAGATTGAAACTGGGGAAATTTTTGGTTTACTCGGCCCAAATGGCGCGGGGAAAACTACTACGCTACGTGCTTTGTGTACTTTGACTACACCAGATGCGGGTAAAATTGAAGTATCTGGAATCTCGGTAATAGATAATCCGAAAGAAGCAAGAAAACGTCTTGGCTACGTGGCGCAAGAAGTTGCTTTAGACAAGGTGCTTACAGGAAGAGAACTATTGCAACTCCAAGCAGCACTTTATCATATACCTTCAAAATTGATCAAACAGCGTATTGATACTGTTTTAGATTTACTCGGTTTACAAGAATACGCCAATAATAAAACAGGAACTTATTCTGGTGGCTTACGCAAACGTTTGGATTTAGCAGCCGGATTGCTTCACGCACCAAGTGTATTAGTATTAGATGAACCAACGGTAGGGCTTGACATAGAAAGTCGTTTCGTGGTATGGGAATTTCTAAGGAAGTTGCGAGAAGCAGGAACAACAGTATTAATTACTAGCCATTATTTAGAAGAAATTGACGCTTTGGCCGATAGAGTAGCAATAATCGATCGTGGTGAGGTAATTGCTACAGGAACGCCATCACAATTAAAAGATAAAGTAGGAGGAGATAGAATTACCCTCCGTATTCGTGAGTTTACCTCAGATGACGAAGCAGAAACAGCAAAAAATTTACTTTCTCCTTTATCTTTCGTAAAAGAAGTGATCGTCAACAGTGCTCAAGGAAACTCCTTAAACTTGGTAGTTACCCAAGAGAATGATGCTTTGATTACTATACAGCAAGCTTTAAATAATGCCGGTTTACCCACTTTCGGAATTTCCCAGTCTCGTCCTAGTTTAGATGATGTTTACCTCGCAGCAACAGGACGTACTTTAATGGATGCCGAATTAGCAGCCGTAGGAACTCGCGATATGAAAGCCGAAAAGAAACAAAGTATGAAATAGGGAGTAGGTAATTGGTAATTGGTAATTGGTAATTGGGGAATTTTGAATTCATAACTCCTAACTCCCCATTCCTAACTCCTAACTCCGCGAGCTTTTAATCCAAAATCTAAAATCCAAAATCATCATGAGTGGTACTGTTTTACCTCCAAAATCAGATATTAAATTGCGTACCGTTGTATCGCCACAACTGTATAGCGATGCTAATCAAAGTGCTTTAAGCGAGTTAGTTCAAGAAACTTTGGCATTGACTCGTCGTCTATTCATTCAATTACAGCGCCGCCCTTCAAGTTTGGTGGCTAGTATTATTCAACCTATAATGTGGTTGATATTATTTGGCGCACTTTTCCAAAATGCACCAAAAGGAATTTTTGGGGATACAACAAATTACGGTCAATTTTTAACTGCTGGAATAATAGTATTTACAGCCTTCGCTGGAGCCCTAAATGCTGGTTTACCCGTAATGTTCGATCGAGAATTCGGCTTTTTAAATCGGTTATTAGTTGCTCCTCTGGCATCGCGTTTTTCTATTGTTTTTGCTTCAGCAATCTTTATTGTCAGCCAAACCTTGTTGCAAGCAGCAGTAATTGTAGGTGCTGCGGCATTTATCGGTGCGGGTATTCCTACAGCACCCGGCTTGAGTGCGATCGCCTTAATAGTTTTTCTACTAGCCTTGGGTGTAACGGCTCTCTCATTAGGTTTAGCCTTTGCTTTACCGGGACATATTGAATTAATAGCGGTAATTTTTGTCACAAACTTACCGCTATTATTCGCCAGTACAGCTTTAGCTCCTTTATCATTCATGCCTCAATGGTTGCAAGTTGTAGCAGCACTTAATCCTCTGAGCTACGCAATCGAACCAATTCGCTATTTATACATTCATGAGACTTGGGGATTAAATAGTATAGTAATGCACGCTTTCTGGGGCGATGTAACTTTCGGCGGTGCAATACTAGTATTGTTAGGCTTTGCGGTTGTCGCATTATTAAGCATTCAACCCCGCCTACGTCGTACTCTTACATAAGTTAGAACCAATAATTACGAGTTATAAAAGGGGAAAATTTGATGAAAATCTCGATTTTACAGCTTAACAAGCTAGTTGCTGCAACTTTTGGTTTTGGTATTGCTTTCATAATTACACCCCAAGCAAGCATAGCTCAAACCAGTGAAAATCTTTACATCCCACCTAGCTACGAGCAAGATAATTTTGACAAACAAGGTGATGGAGGATCTCTAAACGGAATTGAGAGTGGTAGTTTCGATCCAATGAGTTTGATTCATCGTGCCAATTTTGGTACCTTAAACTGGCAAGAATTTTCTTCTCAAAATGCTGAGAACATTAATTCTGAAGCAGGCTCATTTCGTGAAAAACAACGACGTTTGCTTCAACAACGTACAAATCAATCCACAAACGGACAACAACAGCCAAGTAATTTTAACTTTTCATTGCCAGTTTACACCCCAGCACAAACTGAACCCGGTAATTAGAATTAGCCAAAGATTCCCTAAAAAGTTTTTTCTTCAAAAAAATTTTAAGGGTGCCAGTCAAATTTAGCTGATTTTTCATGATTATAGAGACGTGATGTATCGCGTCTCTACATTTTTGGGAATTTAGAAATTATAAACCCAAGGATTTTAAAACATCTTCAGCATGAGTAGTGGTGTTAACGCTAGAGTCAACGTTAACAATTTTGGCCTCAGCATCAATTACATAGGTAACGCGCTTAGCATAACCGCCACCGTCAACATCGTAAGCTTTGATTAACTCTTGATTGGTGTCAGCAAGCAGGGGAAAATTCAAATTATATTTTTGAGTGAAAGCTTGGTGGGAAGCTTCATCATCTGCACTTACACCCAAAACCACGATATCTTTACTTTGATACTGTGGACGAGCATCCCGGAAGCTACAAGCTTGTTTGGTACAACCGGGAGTATCGTCTTTTGGGTAAAAGTACAAAACTACTGTCTTACCTTTGAAATCTGATAAAGAAACAGTGTTGCCGTTAGTATCTTTGGCGGTGAAGCTAGGTGCTTCGGTTCCAACTGGTAGAGGCATAGCTTATTGTGAATTTATTCCTATGTATTGCAATGAGTATTTTATCCTAAATAGTGTTTGATTAACCTATAAGTATGGGTTTAATTCCCCACCGCTCAAAGGTGAACGATACGCCCCACGCGGGGAATGGGTTGGGGTTTAAATCCCAGCCCAATTCCAGCCAAATTCGCCCCTTCGGCTCTTCCTTCTTCCTTCGTTTTAATGGGTTCCCCTCACGCACCCTACTTGAAATTTATGCCAGTTGCGTAAGTCATATTATTTATGAAGTTTTTATGTTTTCTGATTTTTGTATTTTAAGTAACTTGTTACTAACATAAATATTATATAGACTACACAAGATTATAACTTTGAGTAAATTTTTTTACTTATATAAATTTTCTCTATCTAATTAAATGGAATTTTGATTTATGCGGAGTTATGAGGAATTAATTCACAATGCTCACTCCTACTCAATTGAATATTTCAGTAATCATCCCAGTACATAATGGAGGAGATAGCTTTCGTCGTTGCTTGTCTAGCTTGCATGAATCAACGGTTTATCCAGATGAAGTAATTGTTGTTTCTGATGCGGATACAGATGGTTCTTGGTTGGTAGCACAAGAGTTTGGCGCAAAGGTAATAAGAATGCCTGTTAATGGAGGCCCAGCAAAAGCGCGAAATTTAGGTGCGAGTATCGCTACGGGTGATATTTTGTATTTTGTCGATGCTGACGTGGTTATTTCGACCGATGCGATTAGTATTGTCAAGAAAATTTTTGAGAGCGAATCCGATATAGCTGCTTTAATTGGCTCTTACGATGACGAACCGGGAGCTAGTAACTTTTTATCGCAGTATAAAAATTTATTTCATCATTACAATCATCAGATAGCAAATGAAGAAGCCTTCACGTTCTGGGGTGCTTGTGGAGCGATTCGCCGCGAAATATTTATCTCTCTAGGTGGATTTGATGAAAGTTATCGCCGACCTAGTATAGAAGATATCGAGTTAGGGTATCGTATTAGACGTGCCGGTGATAAAATCAAGCTTTGCAAAAATTTGCAGGTAAAGCATTTAAAGTATTGGGGTATTGTGTCTCTGTTAAAAGCAGAAATATTCTATCGTGCTTTGCCTTGGACAGAGTTGATTTGGCGCGATCGCCAATTGAATAATGATTTGAACTTAGGGGTATCTAGTCGCTTGAGTGTAATTCTAGTCTATGGATTATTAGCGACTCTAGTTTTAAGTTTTTGGTGGTCTGGATTTTTGGCTATAGCTGCAATTTTGTGTCTGATACTTTTGTGGCTGAATTTCTCAGTTTATCGCTTCTTCTATGGGAAGCGCGGTTTAGGATTTGCACTGCGTGTAATACCTTGGCATTGGTTTTACTACATTTATGGTGGTTTCGCGTTTGCCTTGGGAACCATAAGTTATTTCTTTTATCAGTGGTTGTTTTCTAAACAAAAGGCATCTACAGCCTAATAGAAGTTCGATGAAAACAAACATGAATGACTTTAAAAATGCAAAATTATCCAGTTGTTGTTATCGGTGGTGGTCCAGCAGGACTTACTGCAGCTTACCATTTAGTTAAGCATGGTGTTAAATCTATAGTCTTTGAACGATCGGATAAAGTCGGTGGAATTTCTCGAACAGAAACCTATAAAGGCTATCGCTTTGATATAGGTGGTCATCGTTTTTTTACTAAAGTAGGAGAAGTAGAACAACTCTGGCAAGAAGTGATGGGCGATGAATTTATCAAAGTTCCCCGTCTTTCGAGGATATATTATCAAAACAAATTTTTTAGCTACCCTCTAGAACCACTAAATGCGCTATCTAATTTAGGTCTAATTAATAGCAGTCTAATTATGTGGAGCTATTTTAAAGCCAAAGTTCAACCCAATCCCATAGAAGAGAACTTTGAGGAATGGGTTTCCAATCGTTTCGGCACACGTCTGTATAAAACTTTTTTCAAGACTTACACGGAAAAAGTTTGGGGGATTCCCTGCACGGAAATTAGAGCAGATTGGGCAGCACAACGTATCAAAGGACTATCTTTAAAGAAAGCAGTAATCAACGCTGTTTTTGGTAGTAATGACACTAAAACTCTAATCAAGGAATTTAATTATCCTAAATTTGGTCCCGGGGAAATGTGGGAGCGGGTTCAACAAATAGTTGATACTAAAGGTTCTCCGGTACATTTAAACACCGAGGTAATTGAATTTGAACGAGAAGGCGATCGCATAAAAAGCGTCACCATTAGGCAAGAAGGACAAATTAAAAAAGTCACAGGGGAAAATTTTATTTCGAGTATGCCTATATCTGGGTTGGTGAAAAAGCTAAATCCTGCACCACCAGAAGCTGTAATAGAAGCTGCTAGCAGTCTTAAATATCGTGATTTTCTGATTGTTTCGCTAATCGTGAATCGAGCGGAATTATTTCCCGATAACTGGATTTATATTCACAGCCCTGAATTTCAAGTTGGACGAATTCAAAATTTCAAAAATTGGAGCGCTGCTATGGTTCCTGATAGCAGTAAAACCTGCTTGGGCATGGAATACTTTTGCAGCGAAGGGGATAAACTGTGGGAAATGTCAAATTCGCAATTAATTGAATTAGCTTCTGAGGAAATTATCAAACTAGGTTTAGGAGTCCACAGGGGCGATGTGGAGGACGGCTGCGTAATCCGTCAGTATAAAGCTTATCCAGTTTATGACGGTGAATATCGCCAACACCTACAAGTACTGCAAGACTATCTATCAAACTTTGAGAATTTGCAAACAGTTGGTCGTAATGGTATGCATCGCTACAATAACCAAGATCATTCCATGCTCTCGGCTTTGTTAGCAGCTAGGAATATTTTGGGTGAGGAGCATGATTTGTGGAATATCAATGTTGAGCGTTCTTATCATGAGAATTTTACTGATGAGGAGTGGTCAAAGCTTAAGAAACAGTCGAAAAATATTGATAATACTGATGTCAAATTAGAAAGCATTGCTGGAGGTAGAGAATCATGACAACAAGTATCGATTGTGATAAGCCATTTAACCATAAAAAGCAGGGTTCCAATAAAGTTATTGTTATTGGTCTTGATTCGGCCGATCCTAATCTTGTTGAACATTGGATGGAAGAAGGTCGTTTACCATTCCTAAAATCTCTCGTAAGTCAGGGAATAATGGCAAGAGTATCATCAATTGCCAGTGGTTTCTCTGATGCTCCATGGTTATCTTTTTATACTGGTGTGCGGCCGGGTAAGCATGGCTGCTATAACTTCCTAGAGATGAATAGAGAGAGCAGAGAAATTTTTAGAACCAATGCAACATTATGTCCTTTCCCACCTTTTTGGTCTCTTTTGAGAAGTACCGAAAAAAAAGTAGGAATATTTGATGTTCCCAAAACTTATCCAATTGAAGGCTTAGATGGTATTCAAATCTCTGCTTGGGGAGAGGAATACCCCCTAATAAAAGCCTGCTCTTTGCCGAAAAATTTGCTAGCTGAGATTACATCACGCTTTGGGAGATATGAGCACCCAAGAGAAATTCTCAATCCAAGACTAATATTTCAACAAGTTAGGCGATACCGAAAGCTAATGTCCGCTATTAAGCAGAAGTTAAAAGCTGTGAAGTTTGTCATGAGTCAAGAGAATAGTTGGGATTTGTTCATGACTTCTTTTGGGGAAGCCCATTATGCCAATCATCTTTTTTATCATCTGTGGGATAGGAGTCATTGGGCATACAATTCGGAGTTGGGCAATAAACTAGGAGAAGCTTTACCAAACATCTACTCCAAACTTGACAGTGCAGTTAAAACCTTACTAGAAGATGTTCCTGAAGATGTAACTGTCTTAATTGTTTCAGTTCATGGTGTTTCAACTAATTATTCTGCCAATCATCTGATGCCTGAAATTTTAGAAAAACTTGGCTTTCAGGCTAATGTAGGTTCTCAAAGTTCTGATAGTAAGCTTTCAAGCAATACATTATTACAAAGCTTGCGAGATTTTGTGCCTATGCCAATCAGAGATTTTATTAATGATTGGATAGTTCCTCAATCTTTTCATGATAAGAGCCATTCTCAACAGTTTATTAGCAGTATTGACTGGCATAACACTAGGGCTTTTTTCCTACCCCTTGGTCATTTTCAAGCTTTTGTGAGTATTAACCTCAAGGGACGAGATCCCTATGGTACTGTGGAACCGGAAGATTATCAGCAAATCTGCAGGGAAATTACTGATGAGTTGAAGTGCTTAGTAAATCCTGACACAGGTAAGCCAGCAGTTCATGATGTTATTCAAATCAGTGAAATACTCGAAGGTGAAAGGCTCTATCAATTACCAGATTTGATTATTAAATGGGCTGAAGATGTGCCCATCAACAAGCTTCATCACCCCAAGTTTGGATTAATTTCTGGTGAGTATTACGGTTTAAGGAAGACTCAACATACAGGTAATGGTTTCGTAATTGCTAAAGGAAAACATATCAATCAAGGAATTGATATTTCCAACATTAGGGCAATAGATTTACCTCCCACTATTCTATATCTTATGGGACAACCTATACCTGAATATATGGAAGGTCGGGTTTTATTTGAGCTAATTAGCAATAATTTGAAAACGAATAGTAAAGCTTAACATGAGAGCTATAGTTCTATACCGCAATAAGTAATTCTATCAAATAGGAAGAGTAATGAAAGTTTTAGTAACTGGTGCTACAGGGTTTATTGGTCGTCATCTCACCCAAGTGTTGTGCGAGAAAGGATATTCTGTAAGAGTTTTAGTTCGCCCATCCAGTAATATTAATTTTCTCAAATCTCTTAACACTGAAATTGTCTTTGGTGAAATAACAGACTATGGTGCGGTCACAAAAGCTGTTGAAGGTTGCCAATATATCTATCATCTAGCTGGTAAAGCTTCACGTACTAAAGCCTTAAAACAGAGTTTATATGCGGTGAATGTAGATGGCACAGAAAACGTGGCTCGGGCTGCTAGTGTAGCTAATGTAAAACGACTAATTTACGGTAGTAGTTGTGGCGTGTATGGCATTATTAAAAATCCTCCTGCCAATGAAACAACTTCTACCTTTCCAAACACTCCATACCGTCAATCGAAATTGTTAGGAGAAAAGATTCTTCTTTCATACTACAAAAAAACTGGTTTGCCAGTTGTAATTGCTCGATTATCAAGTGTCATTGGTTATGGAAGTTTAACTTGGTTGGGCTTATGTAAAGCGATCGTCAGTGAAAAATTTCGGTTAATTGGTAAAGGAGACAACTATATGCAGTTTTCTCATGTCTTAGATACAGTAGATGGACTGATAAAATGCGCTCTAACACCCAATATTGTTGGAAATTGCTACATAATCGCCGATGAACAAGCGGTTCAGTTAAACCATTTTGTGAATATGATGGCACAAGAACTAGGGGTTAAATTGACCCAACATAACAACCCAAAACTTCCATTTCAACTATTTTTTTCACTATCTCAAATAATCAAAGACCTTAGCGATTTTGAATTACCGCGCTCTCATCAATATGAAATGTTTTTAACCAATCGAATACTAACAATTACGAAAGCCCAAAAGGAATTGGATTACCATCCTTCAATACCGTTCAGACAAGGAGTTCATGAAACTATCCAATGGTACAAAGAGCAAGGAAGACTATAAAAAACTGATAAATATTACAAATACTTTTCTAGTAACAACAACAGGATTTTCTTCTTGCAGAACTTTACCCAATGAAAATTTTATTAGTTAACGACTATGGAACTCCAACAGGGGGAGCAGAATTATTAAACATAGGATGGCGAGATGGATTAAAGAAAAAAGGTCATGATGCTCGCCTGTTCGCAAGCTCTGCTCGTCCCCTTGGAGCGGAGAATTTAGCTGATTATGAATGTTTCGGAACTCTCTCTAGTTTTCGTATACTTTTGCAAACCTTAAACCCATGGGCTTGGTTAAAACTACGTAAAGTTTTAACAGAATTTCAACCAGACGTAGTTCATGTCACAATTGCTTTGACACAACTCTCTCCACTGATTTTTCCGCTACTGAAAAACGTGCCAGCAGTTTACAATGCCCAATGGTACCGTAGTATTTGTCCTGTTGGTACAAAAATACTCCCCAATGGAGCAAGCTGCCAATTCTCCATGGGAACCGTATGCTATCGGCATAATTGCTTACCATTGCAAGATTGGTTATTACTAACAGTACAAAAGTTTTTTATCGGACGTTGGTTCAATGTTTTTGATAAGATTGTTGCTGCTAGTGAAGCGGTAAAACAAAGATTATCTACAGCAGGAATGGAATCGGTTGATGTCATTTGGAATGGTATCCCTACTTCGCAAAATCGTCCTCCACTCACTTCACCTCCTACAGTTGTATTTGCAGGCAGACTAGTATGGGAAAAAGGCGTAGATATTTTAATTGAAGCATTTGCTAAAGTTCAACAACAAATTCCTGAAGCGAAGCTTTTAATTGCTGGGGATGGGCTAGAAAGAAATAGTCTCGAAAGTCAAGTCAACAAACTAAAAATTAAGTCACACGTTTCTTTCCTCGGACATATTGATAGAACAACTTTGGAATCTGTTTTTGCTCAAGCATGGGTTCAGGTAATTCCATCCCGTTGGGCAGAACCCTTTGGATTGGTAGCTGCTGAAGCTCAAATGCGAGGTACAGCAGTTATTGCCAGTAATAGTGGCGGATTAGCTGAGATTGTAAGCCATGGTAAAACAGGTTTCTTAGTGCCACCAAATAATGCTGATGTACTAGCAGAACATTTACTAACAATATTGCAAGACAAACAGTTGGCAGAAAAATTAGGAAAACTTGGGCGGAAAATTGCAATTGAAAATTTTAGCGAAGATGCTTGTGTCAACAAATTTATTGATTTGTATGAGCAACTTTTAAATCATAAAAATCGTTATCAAGTATCATGGTCTCCTGAGCAAATTGAATCGGTTGCGAATCAAATTAATTAATTTCGATTTTTGCATGTTTATTCATATTATTATTAGCTTTTTCAATAATTAAAATCAAGATTTATTGGATATTTCCGGTAATTAAGTTTTAGCCCATTAATCAAAGGGGTTCCAAGCTAATTATCGAAGAAGTCTATTAATCAAAATCAATCAGAAACTTAAATTAAAGTACAACCTGATGAAAAAATTAGAACTCGCCTACACTCATATCCAATTATTAAATCAATTAGTCAAAGCTAATTATAGCTCGTCAGAACTAAATTTTGTCTTTGATTCTTATCAGTATTGTGTCGAATTGACTCATGGCTTTCAACCCTGTGGCAAACCGTTCATTTCCCATTTAATTAGAACAGCAAGTATTTTAGTAGAGTTAAATCAAGAAACTCCGGTGATTGTGGCAGGGCTTCTCCATGCTATCTATATGTCCGGAGATTTTGGGGATGGAACTCGGAGAATAACCCCCTGGAAGCGAGCAAGA
Organism: Cyanobacteria bacterium P01_D01_bin.50; assembly: GCA_039200565.1. Classification (GTDB taxonomy): domain Bacteria; phylum Cyanobacteriota; class Cyanobacteriia; order Cyanobacteriales; family Nostocaceae; genus Rivularia. The sequence goes on from JBCCSG010000049.1 coordinate 26,655, forward strand.
GTCAAGGAAAGAATGGGAGAAACTGTTGAAAGCTACATTCAAACATATGATGCATTACAGTGGAAGGACGAAAACATTATTGCTGTTTACGGTCGTTTTGAGCAATTAGATACAATTGAAAAAATAGCTCTTTTAATACGATTGTCTAATGAATTAGAACAATCTCTTGATTTGGGACTTCTCTATCGTAGCGATTATGAGGAGAAAATTCGTCAGATACAAAACCGAAAACATATTCTAGTTGATATGGCAAATAGATTAGGACATCTTACTTTAGCCAATCAACTTGAACAAAGCTTGACAAATACTTTATCAGCAGCAGAAGAAATTACTAATTTAAAGCTGAGAAATAGTGAGTTTTTTAGTCTATCCTCTCGTTTATCTGTGAAGTCATTACTGATTAAAAGAGTTAAAGGAGAATTTCAGAAAAGAAAGATAAGTCAAGGGTACCCGTCAGTAAGATATTAACTACAAAAATCGGGTTTTCATTCATCAGATATAAGATTTCAGTTGACTGAAAACTTAGTTAGATAACAAATAGGTTTGAGACAAATGACTGAAACAGAAAATCTGCCCAACTTAATAATTATTGGAGCAATGAAGTGTGGTACAACTAGCCTGCATCACTATTTAAATCTTCACCCAGAAATCTGTATGTCTCGAGATAAAGAATTAGATTTCTTTATTGAAGAAAAAAATTGGAGTCGAGGTATTAAGTGGTATAAATCTCACTTTGTAGGGCAAGCAAAAATCTATGGAGAATCATCACCAAACTATACTAGGTATCCAATTTGGAAAGGTATTCCTCTGAGAATGTTTTCAGTTATACCGGAAACAAAATTAATTTATATTGTACGAAATCCGATTGAACGAATTATTTCTCATTATGTTCATTTGTATGCTGATAGTAAAGAAAACCGAGATATTGAGGAAGCATTAGCAGAGCTTGATGGAAATCAATATATAGAACGTAGCAAGTATTTTTTACAATTGGAACAATATCTTGAATTCTTCTCGGACTCTAATATTTTAATTATTACTTCAGAAGAGCTATCAAACTTTCCTCAGAAAACCCTGAAGAAAGTTTTTCAGTTTTTACAAGTAGATGCTGATTTTGAATTTAAATTCAAAATTAATAACATAACAGAGCTTTTAAAGTTTGGACCTATTATTACCAGTTCAAGTTTTAAGTTCAACACAAAACTTCACCAATCTTCTATAAAAACTCGAAAAAAAATATCAGTAGATAGCCCAATTACAACAACTTTATCCAAAATTACTGCATTGTTATCTCCTGAAATAAGATGTCATATCGAAAAAATTATCTATAGACCTTTTTCACAGAAGATTGAACGACCAAAAATAAACGATACCTTACGTGAAAGATTGCGAGAATATCTTACCGAGGATATTAGCAAATTAAAAGAATATACAAGGTATGAATTTAAGGAATGGAATCTATAATAACGAGTCATTCGATTTTGGATTTTGTGGAAAGTTTGGGGTGTAGATTCTCTTTCCCCAAAACGCATCCTCGAGAGATTTTTGATTAACCCTATCTCTAAAGTAAAGGTCTTGAAATAATGATATCGCTCTTATATTTTCTCCACATATGAATCTGGCTGCTTGTATCCAATTTAATTTTTGTTCAAGGACAAATATTATATTTATTGAGTCTAAAAAACCAAATTATATTTATTGTAATCAGCTAAATAATGAAAAATTTATTAGACATTAGTAACAAGTTAATTGATGCAGCCAAACTTTATATTCCTTCCGCTTATGGTGGTTTAAAAAATATAAATTTATGGCAAGAAGCGGAAACATTTTGCTTGTTTTTAGGATACCCAAGAAGTGGACATAGTATGATTGGAGCTTTACTAAATGCTCATCCCAACATTATTATGTCTCATGAAGCTGCTGCTTTGAAGTATGTTTATGTGGGCTTTGATAGAAACCAAATCTACGATATTATCTTTAAAAAAGCTAAATTTTCAGCAGAAAAAGACCGGAAATTAGGAGGATATAACTATTATGTCCCTAATCAATGGCAAGGTCGTGTTGAAAAATTAAAAGTCATTGGAGATAAACA
>JBCCSG010000050.1:0-28552 GCA_039200565.1 Cyanobacteria bacterium P01_D01_bin.50
CTATTGCTTCTTCGGTGTTAGCTATAGAAGGCTTTACAGTGCATTTGAGACGATAATCGTCAGTAAAATATTGACAACCCGTACATGGAATTTGATGCATTTTATTTGCGATCGCAATACCATTTAGTGCTGCACTCCACATGCTCCAGCATAGGGAAATGATTAATACCCAAGCACTGACAAAGCAGATAGGTACTAAAAAAGGTCTAACCGCATCAAATAAGTAATAAAGTATTTGAAACACGATGTTCAGGTAATAGGTAATAGGTAATAGGTAATAGGTAATAGGTAATAGGTAATAGGTAATAGGTAATAGGTAATAGGTAATAGGTAATAGGTAATAGGTAATAGGTAATAGGTAATAGGTAATAAGTCGTACAGGAGAAGTCCTTATTAAATGGTATGAAGCCTCTTCATTCATGAAGAAAAATTTCAAACCCAATTCCTTTTTTGAATCCTCTGATTTTAAGCCCAATTGTTAAACTTATTACTTGTACCTTAACTATTACTTATGAACATAAATGCATCAGCCTTTCTCGCTCTGAAATTTGTTAATCTTTAATGGATAATAATATTCCTGCTCCCTGTAATTCATGAAACGTATCATTGGTTTAACTGGAGGTATAGCGACTGGTAAAACAACCGTCACTAATTATTTAGCTAATGCTTATAATTTACCAATTTTAGATGCGGATATTTTTGCTAAAGAAGCCGTTGCTGTTAATTCCCCACTTTTAAAGCAAATAGTTAAACATTACGGAGAGAATATTTTACTAGCTGATGGCAGTCTTAACCGACAAAAATTAGGTGATATCGTATTTAATCAGCAAGAAGAACGCTTGTGGATAGAGAACTTAATCCATCCTTACGTTGGCGATCGCCTTTCTCTAGGAATCAAAGAAACATCAGTAGAAACTCTAGTCGTTGTTGTGCCTTTATTATTTGAAGCAGGTATGACAGACTTGGTAACGGAAGTTTGGGTGGTAAGTTGTTCCCAAAAACAGCAGTTAGAAAGATTAATGAATCGAAATCAATTAACCCTCGAACAAGCACAAGCAAGAATTAGCAGTCAAATGCCTTTAAGCAAAAAAATTCAACACGCTGATATTGTTTTAGATAATAGTTCCAATGTAGAGGAACTATTACAAAAAGTTGATGTTGCCATATTTCAAAAATAATCAACGATCAATTATCAACGATCGTTGATAATTGTTCATTATCCTTAAGAGGCTTCCCCTCCCACTACTACATCTTTTATCCTTAAACTCGGACCGCCGCAACCTACGGGTAAACCATTTTGTCCACCTTTTCCGCAACCGCCAGATTCATCCCAGTAAAAATCGTCGCCAATGGCTTCGATATCTTTTAAAGTTTGAAAAACGTTACCAGAAAGAGTTACATCTTTAACGGGTTCGGCAATTTTACCATTTCTAATCATCCATGCTTCACCAGCGCTAAAGGTGAACATCTCCCCATTAGTCATGCCACCCAACCAGTTTTTGGCATAAACTCCTTCTTTAATTCCAGAAAACAAATCATTTACAGGGGTTTTTCCTCTTTCTATCCAAGTATTTGTCATTCTCACTATAGGAGCATAGTGATAATTTAGACAGCGAGAATTTCCGGTAGGGATTTCGCCTAATTTACCCGCAGTTTCCCGAGAATGCAACCTTCCAACTAAAATGCCATCTTTAATTAATTGAGTCGTAGTTGCTGGCGTACCTTCATCATCGTAATAATAACTACCGCGATGTCCTTGGGGAGCAGCACCATCAAAAATTTGTAATTCTTCATTCCCAAATCTTCTACCCAGAGTCATAACTTCCAATACATCCGGGTTTTCATAAGCCATATCCGCTTCTGAAAGATGTCCGAAAGCTTCGTGAACAAATAAACCAGTAAGAATAGGATCGATAACTACAGTGTAAGTATTTCCTTTGACTGGAGGTAACGACAAAGCAGCGATCGCTCTTTTTGCAGCACTGGTAACTTGTTCATCTAAACTAGTTAAATCTTCAAAAGCTCTACGGGAACCCGTGGTTTCTCTTCCTGTTTGTACGGTTTCACCATTTCTAGCAGTGGCGGCGAAACGCATTTCCATATCCACCCAAGACTGTTCTATCAGCGTACCTTCACTTGTAGCAATAATTACTTTTTGGGTACTGTCGCCATAACGCAGGGAGGTAGTGGTAATGCGACGATCTACACTTTTGAGTAAATCGGTGTAATTGTCACACAATTGCTTTTTTTGACTCAAAGGTATATTTTTGGGATCAGTACCAGTAAGTGGTAATTGACACACTGCTTGTACGGGAGTGATGGGAGCTAATATGGTTTCTTCATCTCCTACAATTCTTGCCGCTGCAATTGCTTCTTCGATACGCTCTTCAATTGTGGCAAGATGATTAAAGCTGCTTAATCCCCATCCACCTTTATAACAAGCCCTAATTTGTCCGCCAATGGAAATACATTCACTTAGAGTTTCCACCTTATTGCCACGCAACAAGATATCAGTTCCCTCTGCTTCCTCAAGGCGAATCATTAAATAATCAACTTTCCCAGAGTAGCGGGCTATTAAGTCAGTAAGTAAATTTTGAATGTCAGCAGTTAAAGTAGGCATTTTCCGGAAATATTAATCAATAAGAGAACTTTTATAACAGTCCATAAGTAGAGCCACTTATATCTTCTAGCACGAGATGGGGAGATGGGGGGATGGGGAGATGGGGGGATGGGGAGATGGGGAGAAAAGTTATGAATCTTAACCTTTGAATTATAATGTTTGAACTTTGGATAATATTAGTTAACCGTTTTATCTTTAATACAGATAAGTGAGTGAGGTAGTGAAAATTGCAAGAAGCTATACATAATGCTCCTAAATCAAAGTCGAATTTATCAACGATATTCACTTTGATTAAACCTATTCTTCCCATTACAGGGATATTTTTTGTTATATGTCTGATACTGGTACTTAACCGATATTTTAGCTTTTACGCATCTTTTGACCAAGGTATATTTAATCAGGTTTTTTGGAATAATCTTCACGGCCGCTTTTTCCAAAGTTCCCTTTCTTCAAGTCTTTCCACTAATGTTGTCCATGCTGCGGAATTTCCTAAAGTTTATTACCATCGCTTAGGTCAACATTTTACTCCAGCACTGTTACTTTGGCTACCGATATATGCTTTATTTCCCAATGCGGCAACTCTAGCGGTTTTGCTGGTAGCGTTGATAACTGCTGGTGGTTTGATGCTATATGTCTTAGCCCGTCAGTATCTAGAACCCCGTTTGGCGGTAATGATTACTGGTAGCTATTACGCTGCAAATGCTGTAATTGGTCCTACGCTATGTAATTTTCACGATGTTAGTCAAATACCATTATTTATTTTTACTTTGCTACTGGCAATGGAAAAACGCTGGTGGTGGCTGTTTTGGCTGATGGCTGGATTAATTCTCTTGGTGCGAGAAGATGCGGGGGTGGGGTTATTTGGTGTTGGGGTTTACATGGTTTTGAGTAAACGCTTTCCCCGCGCCGGATTAGCAGTTTGTAGCCTCAGTTTTGGGTATATGTTACTGCTGACAAATGTAATAATGCCGCTGTTTTCTGAAGATATTTCTAAGCGGTTTATGTTAGAAAGATTCGGACAATATGTTGATGGTGATGAAGCTACTACTTTAGATATTATTTGGGGAATAATTAGCAATCCCTTTAGATTAGTAGTAGAACTAGTTACTCCAGTAGATAGAACAATTCGGTATTTACTCGGTCAGTGGTTGCCTTTAGCATTTATACCTGCAATTGCTCCAGCTTCTTGGAGTATCGCCGGATTTCCTTTATTAAAATTATTTTTGGGTAAGGGAGATTCAGTCTTAGCGATTACCATTCGCTATGCCATGAGTGTAGTTCCTGGATTATTTTACGGTGCAATACTCTGGTGGTCAAAACATCCCAAAGCATTCAAACCTTCATTTCGTCGCTTTTGGATATTTTGTATTTGTCTATCTTTATTTTTTAGCTTTACATCTAACCCAAATCGGACATTTTACTTTGCCATACCCGACTCAATCAAACCTTGGGTATATGTATCTTTACCCGAACAATGGCATCATGTAAATCAAGGTATTCGTCCTTTATTAGCGCAAATCCCCTCAGATGCGAGTGTTTCTGCTACTACTTACCTCGTACCTCATCTTTCTAGTCGTCGCCAACTCCTGCGTTTATCGATGTTGGAATTACGAAACGACGAACGAGAAGTAGTAAAAATGGATTATGCGATCGCCGATTTATGGCAGTTACAAAAGTACGCACCAGCCTTCAAACACGATCGTGGTTTATTAAAAGAATTTATCAATTTGATTGACAGAATTACAAGCAATCAAGAATACGGAATAATCGGTTTCAAAGATGGAGTTATTTTACTCAAGAGAGGTGCAACTTCTGATGAGAAATCAGTTGAGGATTGGTTGAGTTTTAGGGAGCAAGTTTAAGAGAGGAAGAGGAGTAGAGGGGGAAGAGGGGGAAGAGGGGGAAGAGGGGGGAGAATAAATTATTTCTAACTCCCAACTCCTAACTCCTAACTCCTAACTCCTAACTACTAACTACTAACTCCAAATAATGAAAACAAAACCAAAAGTTAGCTCGATTGAAATCAAACAACCTATTAATGTAAGTTCACAAGAATTCACAAATAACAAGTACGATTACTACAAACTGCTGCGAGAAGAGTTTCCCGTCTGCAAGGGTAAAGTCAGTATCATGAATGCTTATTTTATTTCGCGCTATGATGACTGCGTAAATTTTCTTAAAGATCCACGTTTTGTACGTAACCGTACTACAGCCACCGGTGGAGGTAGATTTCCTTTCCCCCTACCCAAGTCGGTAGCTAGTCTGGCAAACAGCATGATTAATGAAGATGAACCCTCACATCGTCGCTTGCGTAATCTGGTTCATCAGGCGTTTACACGGCATTCACTTGCCAAAATGGAAACACGGATCGAAGGATTGACTCACGAGTTACTTGAGGGGGCACAGAAACAGGGCACGGTGGATCTCAAACAGGTTTATGCATTACCCATCCCCGTTACCGTTATTAAAGAGATGGTAGGTGTAGCGGATGAGGATATGCCCAGGTTTTACAACGGTATAAAGGCTTTGTCAGACGGTTTTTCTGGATGGAGTCTTTTCCGCACTTTATTCTGGGATATGCCGCGTCTATCCAAGTTTGTACGGGAACTAATCCATAGAAAGCATTCCAATCCCCAAAATGATATTTTAACTGGGTTGATTCAGGCTGAGGAGCAGGGAGAAAAACTCAGTGAAGATGAATTGGTGGCTGTGGTTTATTTGTTGATTATTGCTGGTTATGAAACCACCGTCTATCTGATTCTTAACGGTGTATTGACGCTCCTACAACATCCCGAACAATTAGTACTTTTACGTAGTGAGCCTGGATTAATAGATTCAGCAGTGGAAGAAATTCTGCGCTACAGAGGGCCAGTACAAGGTACGAAACCAGCCTATGCTATGGAAGATGTAGTATTGCATGGAGTGACAATTCCTAAAGGGGCTGCGGTAATACCCTTGCTTGGGGCAGCTAATCACGATGGAGCTGTATTTGAAAATCCAGAAGTCTTTGATATTAAGCGTTTCCCTAACAAGCACCTTGGATTTGGCAGTGGTATTCACACTTGTTTGGGAGCTCCCTTGGCACGGATGGAAACTAAAATTGCTATTACTAATCTCCTGACGCGCAATCCTAACTTGCATCTGGCGATCGCTCCATCAGAGCTTGAATTAATTAATGCGCCGCTATGGCATCGTTATAAGAGTTTACCAGTTGTTTTGGGTTAAAGCTCAACATCTAAATCAATTTACTCTGTGCTTCTACTCTCCTTTCCTCTGGGTTCCAAAATATCAGGAATAACGGCAATTGTCACAATACTCTGGTTGGTGTGTGACACAAAGCCATACTTTCAAAATCTAAAATATCAGCACAATTACCTCTTCCCACTCTAAAATTTTCTTTGTGCTCTCTTCACTCTTGTTAGTTTTTTAGAAGTAATCTTATTGCGGAAGGAGTAGCAGTCATTGCGAATTTAGAATAAGACATGAAGAATTTAGAATTATTACCCCATCGATGAATCGAGGGGCTTGAAAATAAGGAAAAATTTTTTTTATTCCACTAATAAATCCGGGGGCTTGTATCCGATTTTTTTTGGTAATTTTCATTATTTTAGATGTTTTGAATAGAGAAATTTCATTTTAAAATTCAGTGGTGACGAAGATGGAATTCAATAGCAAAATTAACCATAGATCTATTTTTGGAAATGTCTAATAAATTTAATTAAACTACTCACAAGTAAAATAGGAAATGCTATTAGAACAGGTGCGATGGGAGAAATTATTATAAATAAAATTATTTCTATATTTTTTGGATTTAAGTTGACATTTTCTACATAAGTTATGATTGGTATAATAATTACTTTATAGAAGATATTAGATATTTTTAAATTCAATGATATTTTTAGGGCAAATAGTAAAAATAAGATTGTAAAATCTATAAATTTAAAATATGTCAATGCCATAAATTTACGATCTAAAATTTTATCAATAGTACAGGAAATATCAAATAAGTAGGTCAGCGTTGAAAATAGTAATTAGGACAAGAGAGTAGAGAATAGTGAATAGTGAGTGGTAATAAGGCTTTTAACTCGGTTTACCCAAGCTGTTACTAGCCCTCGTTTATTTGTGCCGACTTACTTAATAAAATCGTCAAATAAACTATTACTACTGTAAAATAATAATCTGTAACTGTTAAAAATATACCAATTAGTAATAGACCACAAAAACTTAGCAGATTATGATGCCGAACTTGAAAAAAATCGACTAGCATATTACTAAATTAAACAGAATATATTTATTTTTATACCTCTTATTTTTTAGTAAATAAAAGTCTTAAAAATACCTTTAAGCAAAAAAAATTATCCTAAAATTACAAGTATTTTTGTAAAAATAGAAAAGTTAGTTAATTAAAGTATCTCCACATCCCAGACACTCAAAGTCTATAATTATGTGTTAAAAATAAATTTATAAATCAATATCACAAATAAGATAATGTAATATAAAAAACTTGAATATTAATTAAGTAATACTATAATAAAAATGCGTATTATAAGCACTATTTAAATACCTATTATCATCTATTTTTTTTCAATGGCTAATATTCAACATTTGCAAAAATTGAATCAAGATGCAGAAAATTGGAACAGATGGAGAGAACAGAACAGAGAGATTCCAGACCATGCTGACTTAAATCACATAGAACTTTGTAATTATAATCTTAAAAATGCTAATCTTAACGGTACTAATCTAAATGGTGCTATATTGATTTCAACCGATTTAAAAGGTGCTAATCTTAGTAGTTCTAATTTGTGTGATGCTGATTTATGGGATGCAAATCTTAAAAACGCTAATCTTGGTTTCGCAGAACTTTGGAATGCAAATTTAATCAGTGCAAATCTAAAAAGTGCAAATCTAAAAAATAGTAACTTAAAAAATGCAATAATTGATTTTTCTACAAAAATAGATAACAAATGGCGTTTAGTCTGGGAAATCGTCACCGAAGGAGGCGAAAATAAAAACTTTAAAGATAAAAAACTTAGTAATGCCAATCTCAAAAATGCTAATTTCTCTAATGCAAATCTTCAAGGAGTGAATCTGAGTCGCACACAATTATGGAGTGTAAACTTCAGTGGTGCTAATCTAAAAAGTACTAACTTTCAAGATGCTGATATCAGCAGGAGCAACTTTACTTTAGTCGAAAACTTAACCCCTGAACAAGTTAAATTAGCTCTAAATTGGCGAAAAGCAAAATACGATTTAGATTTTCGTGTAAAACTTGGTTTGGTATAGTAATGTGTTGAGAATTGATACTATAAGTAAAATATCACTTCACAGCATATGAAAGAATAATACTAACCATATCCTAAACCGCCCTAATTAAGGGTTTTTGTATTTTTGGGGACATCCTATATTAATCCCCTAAGGTAAAGCATTCCATTACGGGTAAGTAGGTTGGCGTTGAAAATAGTAATTGGGATAAGGCTGTCTTGCTGTCTTGCAATAGAAATAAGGGTTTGAGGGTAATTAGTCTGCCGACTTACTTACATTGTTAGCGAGACTTAAACACAACCCAGTATTGATAATTCATAAATCCCAATCACTAACAACTAATTGTTAACTTTTAACTCTTTTTATCTACAAATTGTTATATATAATCAAAAATGAGTAATTATACTCCCGCCAAAATTTGCGATCGCACTTTTAATTATTTTAATTAGTTAAAAAAATCAACGATTTGTAAAGAGTTGGGGATAAAACATGAAAATATTGGTATTAACTTGGGAGTTTCCACCTCGTATTGTTGGCGGAATTTCACGTCATGTGGGGGAACTATACCCGGAATTGGTTAAGTTGGGACATTCGGTTTACTTAATTACACCGGAATTTGGTGAAGCGCCACTTTATGAAGAAGTAGAAGGAATCAAAATACATCGCATACCCGTAGCAGAGAGTAACGATTTTTTCCACTGGATAGTCAACATGAATCAAAGCATGGGACAACAAGGTGGTAAATTGATGTTAGAGGAAGGTCCTTTTGATTTAATTCACGCTCACGATTGGTTAGTGGGAGATGCAGCGATCGCACTAAAACATACTTTTAAAGTCCCTTTAATTGCGACAATCCACGCTACGGAATCTGGACGACATAACGGTATTCATAACCATACTCAGAGCTATATCCATCGTAAAGAAAAGGAACTAGCTTTTGAGACTTGGCGAGCGATCGTTTGTACTAATTATATGCGTCATGAAGTAGAAGGTTCGCTAGAGAGTCCTTGGGATAAAATTGATGTAATTTATAATGGTATCCGTGCCGAAAAAAAGCAGCATCATCTACAGTTTCATCGGCAAGATTTCCGCCGTCAATTTGCTGAAGATGGCGAAAAAATAGTTTATTATGTAGGTCGCATGACCTATGAAAAAGGTGTATCTATATTATTAAATGCTGCACCTAAAATACTTTGGGAAATGGCAGGTTATGTTAAGTTTGTAATTATCGGTGGTGGTAATACTAACGATCTCAAACAACAAGCTTGGAATTTAGGAATTGGGGATAAATGCTATTTTACCGGCTTTATGGCTGATGAGTATTTAGATAAATTTCAGACAATTGCTGACTGTGCGGTATTCCCCAGTTTGTATGAACCCTTTGGTATAGTTGCATTAGAGAGCTTTGCCGCTCGCGTACCAGTAGTCGTTTCTGATACAGGTGGTTTTCCCGAAGTGGTACAACATACGAAAACAGGTGTTGTCACTCACGTTAATAATCCTGATTCTCTTGCTTGGGGAATTTTGGAAGTATTAAAAAATCCCGGTTATTGTCAATGGTTGAAAGATAACGCTTATAAAGATTTAGAAACGCGGTTTAATTGGGCTAAAATCGCCACCCAAACCGAACAAGTTTATCAGCAGGTTGTTGAGGAGAGAAAGCAAGTTAGTTGGTAAATGCAATGAATAATGAACAATTAACAATTCATGAAAATCTATAAACTGTGTGAGCAAGAATGATTGAGGCAATATATTGTACTCAACCGAAAACCGCTATGAATCTTTACCCTGATTTAAAATAGTTGATAATTATTCATTGTTCATTGATATTATGTCAGATGCAAAAAATGTTCTTGGAGAACAACTTCAGGTTTGCTGCACTTCTCCAATGACGGGATATTATCGGAATGGGGTATGCGATACTGGCGCTGGAGATTTCGGCGTACACACCGTTTGTGCGGAAGTCACGGAGGAATTTCTTAACTATACCAAGTCTATGGGAAATGATTTGAGTACGCCAAGGCCAATGTATGAGTTTCCTGGTTTAAAACCTGGGGATAAATGGTGTTTGTGTGCTTCTCGATGGAAGGAAGCGATGGATGATGGAGTTGCGCCGAAAGTGGTTTTATCGGCTACTCATGCATCTACATTGGAATATGTTTCTTTGGATGAATTGAAGCAGCACGCTGCGGATGCGGATTAGAATTCGGGAGACGTAGCACTGCTACGTCTCTACATTATTGATTCATTTTTAACGAATTTATTAATTTCTGCTTTTAACCATTTGTATTCTTTTGGAGTTAAATTGCATCCGATTGAATCTAATGTTATTTTAAATTTTCCTTGATTTACTTTGTTATTAAAGTTTTGATAGCGCCAACTTAATAACCATTTTTTACAATTAAATATATAGCAATCTTTTTCTTTAAAAATAGTTAATTGGATACGCGATAAAGGACTAATTATAAAATCATTAGTATTCATTAATAGAAAAGCTAAACATCTAAAATATACTAATAAAAGCAATACTATAAGAAAAAATAAAAATATATTGTCTTCAAAAGGAGCGTAACCTTTATATTGAACTCCTGTGGTAAATATTAGCAATAAGAATGCATTTACAGGCAAGAGAAGCATTATCGAAATGAGCCTGAAATTACTACGAAACTTTCCTGCTGGAATTTCTATTTGTAATTTTTCCTCAAACATAAGCAAGCTGATAGGAGTATCTTTCGGTCTACGCGGTTTTTGATTAAGATAGTTATGAAGTGATTCTTTTTCCTGGAATACTGCTAATGCAACTCCAGCATCTGGGAATCTCTCTTCTGCAATAGGTTCAACTATTTTATCTAACCAATCTGTAAAGTTTGGAGATACTTTAATTTGAGAACGAAAATCTATTTTTAGATGCTTTTGTGGTAAATCAGCGGGACATTTTCCTGTTAGTAAATGTAGTAAAGTTGTTCCCAAACCATATAAATCTGTAGATGGAAAGGCTTTACCACGAAATTGCTCGGGAGCCATGTAGCCGAATGTTCCTACTACTGTACTCCCACCAGTAACTGTGTTGTGATAGGTATCGGCTACAGCACCAAAATCTACTAAAAAAATTTTGCCATTATCGCCGCGAATTATATTTTGGGGTTTTATATCTCGATGAATAACTGGCGGTGTAAATGAATGTAAATAGATTAATATATCTAAAATTTGAATAGCAATATATCGAATTTCTGATTCATCAAAATAATAGCCGTTTTCTACAAGTTCAGCAAGAGATTTTCCTGGTGCTAATTGTTGAGCAATATAAAATGAATTATCGTTATCTGTTTCTATTTGAAAATAGTCTAAATAGCGAGGTATTGCCGGATGATTTAGCTGAGAGAGGATTTGACTTTCCCGACTAAATAGTTCCATTTTTTTCCAATCAGTCATCCGACGTAGGGATAAAACTTTTAAAGCTAAATTATCTCCAGTTTGTAAATTATCAGCTAAATAAGTAATTGCGATTCCACCTTCCCCTAAAATATCTGAAATCCGATACTTTTGATTAATAATATCTCCCACTTGGTGCAGTAATTTCATATTTTAGTTTTTAATTATTTGCTCTGTTTTACATGACCAAAAAAAATCGGATACAAGCCCCCGAATTTATCCGTGGAATTAAAAAAAATTTTCCTTGTTTCAAGCCCCTCGATTCATGAATGGGGTAATACTTTTGACTTTTGACTTTTGACTTTTGACTTTTGATTTCCGCGAAGCGGTTGACTAATATTTAAGGATATTAAAAAAAAATGTTGCTTAGTCAATTGTTGCACCATTCTCGACAAGTAATTTTATAGTAGACTTTTTCGTAATTTCATCAACGTTGTTCATATAGACTTGAGTCTTAATGAAGGGGTTCTCAATATATTGCCATATATTATTGATACCTCCATGTATAATCTTTAGAGGTGTGTTACCTGCTTTATTTCGAGCGTTAACATCAGCTTGATGAGATAAAAGTAGTTCTACAATATCTTTTCTATAGAATACAACTGCATGATGTAGCGGAGTCCATCCTAATTCATTTTTATGATTAACGTCAGCACCATTGGCTATTAAAAATTTTGCACCTTTTACAGATTGTACGTTATGTAATGCATCATTAATATTGGCACCTTTAGCTACCAGCAATTCTGCGATTTCTAAAGAATTTGCCTCAATAGCACATAGTAATAAACCTTTTTTAAAACCAAATACACCCGTTTTTATCTGAAATTCAGTATTAGGATTACCACCCTTACTTATATAATCTTTTATCCAATAAGGGCTATAGCAAGTGTTTGAACTAGGTTGGATACCGAAGGTATTTAAAATTGCCCATTTGTAATTATTAAAAATACTCGCGGTAATAACGGTAGTAATTCCCATTGCTACCAAAACTTTCAACAATATGGGTTTTTTCGCTGCTGTAATTATCTTCCGCTTCCCTCGCAATACTTCCAAAGCAACATGCGCTGACGAAAAACGCTCCTCTAAATCTGGCTCGAGCATTTTATCCAACCAGTGTGCAAAATCATCAGATACCTTTACTCGACTGCGAAAATCAATTTTCAAACCATCTGTGGGAAAATCTGCGGGGGAACGATGTGTCAGCAGAAACAATAAGGTTGCTCCCAATCCATATAAATCGGTAGCGGGTACAGCTTGCCCTCTAAATTGCTCTGGAGCCATATAACCATAAGTTCCTACTACCGTACTCCCGCGCATAAAGGTACTGTAATAGGTATCCTGTACTGCACCAAAATCTACTAGAAATACTTTCCCGTTTTGATCACGAATAATATTTTGCGGTTTAATATCTCGATGAGTAACTGGAGGTGTCAGCGAGTGTAGGTAAATTAAAATTTCTAAGATTTGTGCGGCGATATCTTTTACTTGTTGCTCGTTAGTGCGCCAATTCTCTTCTACAAGCTTTTCTAAAGACTTACCAGGTGCTAATTGCTGAGCTATATAAAAATGATGCTCCCCATCAATTTCGGCATCAAAGTATTCTAAATAATAGGGTATTCCAGGATGATTGAGTTGAGCAAGAATTTTTGCTTCTCTCTCAAATAATTCCATTGCTTTCCAATCAGCTAAGTGATGCAGCGACAAGGCTTTTAAAGCAACGGTTTGATTATTCTGTAAATCTGAAGCTAGATAAGTAATTCCACTTCCACCTTCTCCCAAGGTGTTGATAATCTCATACCTTTGGGCAATTATATTATTTTGGTGATGCATAGAAATTAAAGCTTAAATATATTCAATTTAGTAATTCAATACTCACGGCTCATCATAATATGACTATACCCATCAAAACACAGATTTTATCTTTTCCACACAATATCTTGAAATACGCTACAAATAAATTTCATATACTCAATCATCAATATAATTTTTGACTTTGCTAAATTCGGGTATGAATTACGATTTTTTAGAAGCGATATATCACGTCTCTACAAGATTAAACGAAGGAAGAAGTTTGGAATATCTATGGGGATTTAAACCCCAATCCAATTCTTTCACCTTTGAGCGGTGGGGAATTAAACCCATATGTTTAAGTTAAATTAAATTCATACTTTAAATCAAATATAAAAGTCCAAAAACTCTGCGCTACGAGGCTGTGAAAGCATATAATCTCGATACCAACAGATTTTATACTTTTGAGAGCACATATAAACAGTATAGAGACGTTGAAGTTCAACGTCTCCCTAGATTATCATTTGTAATTACGAAAATTCCCTTCAATCCTATCAAGTAGAAACCACATTACTAATCGTAGAATCCCAATAACTGAAGTTATTACTAATTTCCTCCCAACTTAGTTCTAATGTTCTAGATTTTAAAGCACTGTTATCGGTACTCCAAGGATTCAACAAAGTAAACTTCTGAGTATCAGAATTGTAATCTACTAAAGCATAAGCATGAGAAGTGACAATATTTGATGCAACTCCACTTGATTTTGAACCAAATCCGACAACTTCACCAGAATTAAAAGCATCAACTACCGTATTAAAATCAAGTTGTCTACCTAAAGCAGATTTTTCCCCGGTTATATGGGCAAATGCATCGCTCAAATACCCTGCATTACCAATACCGTCATATGAATTGGTACCATCCTGATTAATCCATCCAGCTTCGTTAATTTGAGCGTAAGCTTTCTCAGCCAATGCTACCCACAATTCATTATTAGCATTACCATGATAATCCCCTGCATTCGCATACACCAGATTACCTATATTATTAGTTGGTAAATATCTGTCTACAGTTACATAATCGGCAACTCCTTTGTTATAGAAACGCACTGTAAAAGTACCATCTCCATTATCAATAAACATATTTCGGATAGTCTCCTCCGACTTGACGAGGGTTGCACCTAAACCGGCTAAGAAGAAGCAGTCATTGATATAACCTTGTCTGATGTCATCGTGACTGATTCCATTTTGAAACAGAGAACCTTCTGTATATTGATAAGTATGAATAGTCTTGGGGCGATCGCTTCCTTTGAACCACTTATTGATTAACTTGTCTAATTTGACATTGCTACTTCCCACCTGTAAATTACCCGATTTATTCGCAATATCACCGTTAACAACCTTGTTGGATAAAACTCTTACGTAATCTTGCATTCCTAAGTCAGAAGCATTATCAATTATAGTACGCAAATCATTCATCTCAATTGCATCAACGACACCGTTATTCCCTACCTCGTCGAAAATCTCAAGCATATCGTTACGGCTGATATTATTGTCTGAAAATAATGACTTACTTAATGTACGTATGCTTTCATCTTGAATATTCTGCTCGAACCAATCTTTTTCAGGTTGCGATGTATCAATAATTTGGAACGATTTTTCCCAGCTATTGCTGTAGCTATCCGATCGATCGCGAACTCTTGCCCATAATACATAATCGCCAGGAGCCAAGGAATCAATACTGTAATCAAAGCTGAATGAACCATTTTCATTGCTACGGAATTCAACCGCATCGGCGATATTTTCCCAAGCTCTGTCATCTTGTTTCATCCAAAAATCAGCTCTGATTAAATCCTCTCTACCATTTTTCTCAGATACTTGAGTATTGACGACACGAACACCACCTTCAATAGCTTCAATGTCAAATTTGAAATCAGAAGGTGTAAAATTATTCACTGTAAAGTAAGTTATTAAAGCTTCACTTGTAGCACCAGCTTTATCGTAAGCTATTGCTTTGAGTTCGTAATTACCTTTTTCTAAACCGTTGATACTATGATCAAAACCAATTGAACCATCCTGATTTTGAGTGAAGTCGAGAGCGTCATCAATATCAATCCATTCACCACCCTCTTTTTTGAGTTGAAAATCAACTCTTTCTATGTCATCTTTACCATTTGCATGGTATAGCTTGGCATCCTTAAGCTTAATTCCTCCATCTATTTGCTCCACAGTAAAGCTGATGTTGGAAGGCGCTACATTTTCAACAGTAAAAGCTTTTCCGAAACCATTGCTTCTAGCACCAAATTCATCGGTTGCTCTACCCCATATATAGTACTCCCCTTCTTCAAGATTCTTGATATCACGATTTAAATCTATTGAACCATCGCTGTTGCTACTAAAATCAGATACACGAGCAATTTTTTTCCAATTTCCACCCTGTTTTTTTAACCAAAAATCAAATTTTTCTAGGTCACCATCATCATCTAAAATCGTTGCATCTGTAAGCCTAATACCACCTTCAATGGCTTCTGTATTAAATTCAAACTCTTGCGGTATATAATTACTTCTATATTCTAGACCGTAAGAGATTTCAGTCTCATCAACTTGATGTACTTGAATAAAGTAGGTACCCGTATCTAAAATTAAGTTTATTCGTTCATCAGCAGTACCCCCACGAGATGAACTTGCAATTTCAAAACCGCGATCGTTTAACAGTTTTACATCTGCATTATCTGATAAATCATTCAATACAAGGTCAAAATTACTACGATTGTTCAATTGCAAACTGTAGTAATCGTTCTTGTTATTCAACGAAAGCGTATCTTCGATAACTTGCCAGTCTTGATTGATATTTAAAGGTGTTGAAGAACCCAAAAGGTTCCCCGTATTATCGGTAGACATTGTAGTAATTGCTTTTTATTATATAAAGTTTGTAAACAGCACCTTACATGAAATTTAGTAAGGTAAAGATTTAATATTGGTTTGTAAATTCCTTATTTTTTAATAGGAATTTCTATAGTGCTATTTAAATCCACAAAACAGCTAGGGAAAAATTACCTATTAATCGAAACTCAAAAAAATGGGATATATCACTTAATCCACAAAAGTTTTTTTATATGAAAGATACAAGTAATCGAGTTTATTTAAATACATTCAGTATTCATGCGATGTTATATAAAGTTATTTCAAAGTATTGCCATAGTTTTTTGCTACATTTGATTTAGATGCTAAAAAAAGCTATTTATAAGCTTTTCAAGAAATTTATCCTTATTAAATCCTCATGCATTGTGTAACTAATAATACTTTTTACCTGATATAGCTACTATTTTGATTATCGTTATTTAATATAAAAATATTATTACTTAGGTGAATTAAGACAAATAAATTACTTTATTTTGGAGATAATTGATTGAGCAATAAGCTTTAAAACAAAAATTTTGCTATTTTCAAGGAAAAATCAAGTAAATCCGGAAAAAGTAAGATTTTTCATGATTTCCTTGATATTTCATATCCCCTACAAGTTGTTAGCTGAGATTTTGAGTCAAATTATATGAAGAGACAATTAAGAACAACATTATAATTAAAGGTATTTCCTTACCTTAACTTTACTTGACGCAATGCATTTGAATTCCATATAGCCGACTTGAAAGGAAACGTTCGGCTTGTCGCAAAAAAAATAGTAATTGGCAATTGAAAATATACTGAATGTCAATTACTAAATGCTAACTGTCAATTATAAAATTCTTATAATTCCAACACCCTTATATTAAAGAAATTCAAAAACTATTTCATAACTCCTCTGATTTAATTTAGTTCAAACATTATCAATTAATTTATTTAAGCGAAACCCCGAGAAAGAGCTAAAGCCCTACGCACCGCCGCATCAGCATTAACAAATCCGTAACCAGTTTGATTGTCATAGCCTGAACTTGTTAAATCATAGGCTGTTTCAGACATAATTGCCTTTATTTGCTCCGCCCTGAGATCGGGGAAAATGCTCCATATTAATGAAGCAACACCGGAAAGGTTTGCCGTAGAAGCTGAAGTACCATTAAAGTTTTCGTTATAGCCAAAATTAGAGTTATTGGAAATATTACCAGTGGCATGGGCACTAACAAACTCAGATGGTGCCATTAGAGTTAAACCAGGGCCATAATTAGAACCCCACCAATTTGGATAAGAAATTCGCCCTCCCGGTGTTTTAGGATTACCGTCATCATCTGTAGCTCCCCAAGAAGCACCTACAGCTACCACATTACCGTAGTTCAACGCTAAATCTGCAGGGCTGGAAATAGTATTATTATTCTCATTACCGCTAGCAATGACAAATAAAGCATTATCCTTGTTGTTTGCAATTAGTTGTTCAAATTCTGGAGTGTAACCCCCTGCCAAACTCATATTAATTACTAGACGTTTACCTTGAGCGTTAGCTCTATCTATCATCGCGCCTGTTGCAGTTGCTAAGTCGTAATCAAGAGGATTATTACCAACAACATCGATGTGTATCAAATTAGAAATCCAATTGATTCCAGCACCCCCAATTCCGTTATTGCTTACGGCAGCAATAGTGCCTTGTACTTGAGTACCATGAGAAAAATCATTCGATTCGTCTATATAATTATTACCAATATAATTAGTTTCACGTAGATCTGGATGAATATTTCCACTACTATTAGTTCCCAAACCCGTATCCTGTATACCGATCGTTACAGCATTAGAACCTTGGGTGAAGCGCCATGCATTATGAACTCCCATTGCATGAAGATTCCACTGCTGGTTAAATAAAGGATCGTTAGTAGTTTCTGATAAATTAATGGTGTTATCGGCTAATACGATCGCTTCAATGCCTTCAAACAAAATTTCGCTACCATTATCAAGGGTTACAGCATCAAATACGCGCGTACCATTCCCCAAATTATAAGCTACGCCACCCTGGGGGCTATCAGCATAATTGAAAGTGACTGAAGATGACGCAAACTCTGATAAATTAAGAGTATCTAGGATTCCATTACCATACTCGACATTACCGTTACCTGAAAAAATTGTCCGACTGAAACCGGATTGATATGTAAAGGTATCAGCCTTTAAAGTTCCAGTTTCGATGCGGGTATTATTAGCATTTTGGTTGGTAGTAGCAGAAGTAGGAGTGGGAGATGATGTGGTTGCTCCCGTATTTGCTGCATTATTCGCAGATGTGGGAATCGGCTGTGTATTGTTAGAATTATAATTTTTTTCTGGTGATGGAGAGGCTGAAAATTTGAGCTTGTAGTAAGTCTCGCTGCTGTTGTGGGAACTAACCTCTATGTAGTATGTTCCTGCTCCTACAGTTTGAGCAATTACTTCATTAAGTGAACCTGGATTAACTGAACTAGCAAGAATATTCCCCTTACTGTTAAGCAATCGTAAATCAGCATCTCCACTCAAACCATCAACTGCGACATTTAAGTTACTGTTTTGATTCAGATTGAATTTATAATAGTCCTTTTTGTCTAATCCACCTACCCAATCCCTAACACTCTTTGTTCGAGGCTTTAGTGCAATTTTGCGAGCATTATTAAAAGAATTTCCTGCTTTATCAAACGGTACCGCCGAAACACTTAAACGGTAGTTGGTTTCTATATCCTTATAAGAATAAACTTCAAGGTAGTAATTACCAACACCTAAATTCTTGCTAATGGATTCTGCTTGCTTTCCCCCATTACTAGAATAGGCGATCGTTTCGCCTCTATCTAATTTTCCATTAGCATTTTTATCCCGAATCAGCTTTACGTCTGCATCTGCACTTAAATCCTCAAGGGCGAGCTTAAAACTGCTATGCCTTTGGATATTAAAACTGTATAAATCATTTCCTTCTAATTTATTAGTTGTATCATTAATAGATAGACCACTAGTGTTAATACTTAGCTCAGTCGCTGAGTCAAAAACTCTTCTGGGGTCATTTTCTCTCATTTTTCTTAAATTTGGAAAAACAGTAGTTAGTCGCTCATTATCTATAAATACTCCCTTTCATGTAAAAAAAGAGACTATGTGCTTACTTTAACTTGAAATATATAATAAATTTACTTAATCTTCATGAAAAATTTGATTAAAAAAAATTGTTTATCTGTAGAAAATACTATAATTTTCCTCTTTCTAAGAAAAATTATAGTGCGATTTGATTACAAAGTTATTTTTTACTTGTAAAGCTATTTAGTACATATTTTAAGATTTTAGTAATACTGGAAAAATATGTACTGAGTTTTCAAGGAGAATAAATGCTTCAGCAATGCCTGCGATCGTTCGTCAAAATAAATAACGATTATCAGAAACTAATTTTACAGATGCGGTGATTTTCTATGTGAATTGAGATGAAAATAATCGGTATAAAGGGAGGCAATTACCTGGTAAAAGAATCCTAAATATGGGTTTTTTCCCAAGCTGCTGTGGAAATCCAATTACAATTTTTGAGATCCAAGTTACAAAAAATAATTTTAGCCAGATGTACAATTTCTCTTCGAGGGAGTAAATGTTTTTTATATTACATTTAAAGTTCTAAGTCCATCGGTAGGAACAAGAATTTAACTATGTGGGGTAAATAATCAGAAGACAAAGTTCTTTTCTTCCCCCTCTCCCCCTTCTGTGCCCTAACCAGGCTATGTTGGTGTGGCGGAGTACTAGCGGAGTATGTCTTGGCGTATGAACGGTTAATTGCAATACTTGTGATGTGATAAATACATTGGTGAAAAATAGCTGATGCTGTCTTTATATAATTTTCCGTCCGTTTGGTTGATAGCTGTGGGATTGAATGCCGTACTATTAACTATAGTTTGGCTGTTACCTAAAAAACTGCTTACTCCAGCTGGAATCTTAAATGCCTGGTTGCTGGGTGTTTTGATTTGGGGAACCCTTGGCTTTAAGGGATATGCGATCGTTTCTGTTTATTTTATACTAGGTTCCGCTGTTACCCGCATTGGCATGGCTGAAAAAGAAGCCCGAGGTATTGCCGAGGGGCGCTCCGGTGCCAGAGGGCCAGAAAATGTTTGGGGTTCAGCTTTTACTGCGGCTTTGTGCGCTGTGGGAGTAGGAGTTATTGATTGGCTGGGAACAGATGAAACGCTGTTTTTACGTTCTTTGTTGCTTTTAGGTTATGTAGCGAGTTTCTCCACTAAGCTTTCCGATACCTGTGCTAGTGAAGTTGGTAAAGCCTATGGTAAGCGTACTTTTTTAATTACGACTTTGCAACCAGTGCCGCGCGGTACCGAAGGTGCTGTCAGTCTTGAAGGAACTCTTGCTGGAATCGTCGCTTCTGTGGTGCTGGCAATCCTTGGTTGGAGCGTTGGTTTAATTGATGTTGGTGGTATATTATGGTGCGTTTTAGCAGCATTTATTGCCACTAATTTAGAAAGCGTTATTGGAGCAACTTTGCAATCCCGATGGCAGTGGCTGACTAATGAATTAGTTAATGTTCTCAACACTTTGATAGGATCCCTTATTGCAATGCTATTTGCCTGGATACGAGCAAGTCTTTAGAATATAATGTTTTCTGGAATACAAGTTGTTGACATTGCAGAAGTATACAAGTATTTTTACGCAATATCCTTCGATGTCTTTTGCGGTATTACTGCAAAACAAATTTGCATTACAACAATAGCATCATCCTTCCACCCGTGTCAGTTGAATGCGATTTGAACGCTTTATATTTTTTAAGGTAATTTCTAAGTACGCACTTTATGGAATCTTCATTGTTTTTGACTGTTGACGACCGAGAAATTTCAGTACAACAGGCAGTAAAATACTTACAAGTTAGTGGAAAATTAGGTCAGTTTATTGGAGATATTATTCGTCAAGATACCATTGAGCAAGAAATTCAAGCTAGAGATGATATGGAACTTTCTCCTGCTCTAACCGAACAAGCAATTATTGATTTTCGGCTCAAAAATCAACTTAGCGATCCCCAACAGTTTCAGGATTGGTTAAATACTAGCGGTACCGATTATGCTACATTTCACTCTACGGTGGCTTTTGGGTTTAAATTAGAGAAACTTAAAGGAGCGATCGCACAGCCAAAATTAGCAGAATATTTTATTGAAAGAAAGATTTTTTTGGATAGGGTGGTACTTTCTCGGATTATTGTTGATAATCGAGAATTAGCCGAGGAGTTGCACACCCAAATTGAAGAAGGAACTAGTTTCGAGCAGCTTGCTAGGGAATATTCCCTATCTGACGATCGCATTGTTAACGGCATGATGGGGCCACTTAGTCGCGGCACAATGCCGGATACACTGCGAGCGGCTGTTGATGTGGCTAATCCTGGAGATATTTTAGGACCAATAGAGTTAGAGGATCGTTACGGATTGTTTCGTTTGGAACAACTTTTACCAGCATCCTTAGAAGATACTCAACTCAAGCAAGCACTACAAAATGAATTGTTCGAGAAATGGCTAGCAGAGAAAATTCAAAAGCTGACAGTCAAACTACAAGTAAAATAAACCTTTCAGATCACAAATCTCATCAAGCAAAAGTTTTAAGTTCGGTAAACTGGAATCAACCACCTCTATGCTGGTTAACTGCCGAACAACAAACTCTGTTGCAAAACCAATCTCAGATTGTTAATTTTCGTTTAGGAGAGAAAATTTGGCACCAGGAATCAGTTGGTTATCAGTTTCTCATCGTTTCTGGTAAAGTTCGTCTCCGCTCTGAAGGCGTTGGCAAACCTTTAGCCATGTTAAAAACAGGAGATTGGTTTGGCGATTTAAACTATTATCCCACAGAATGTAAAGCTGTGGCAGCTAGTAAAGAAGTTTTAGTGCTGCGTACCAATTCAGCTTTATGGGCAGAATTATCTACTCCACAGATTGAAGAGTTTTGGCATGGAGACAAGGAGACAAGGAGAAAAAGCAACAAGGTTGAAATTTCTCCCCCCTCTTCCCCCTCTTCCCCACGCCACTTGCTACAACGGAGGGAACCTCCGCAACGCAGTGGCTCCTCTTCCCCCACTCTCCCCACTCCTCCCATCACATCGGGTTATCCTTTCGTTTCTAGCCCTAATAGTGCTGCTGCTTGTTTAGCCATGGTGGCGCAGTCTCATGAGATTTCGGTGAAGTTGGAGTGGTTGCAGCGAAGCGTGCGATCGCAAGGTGCTAAACATGTTGTGGAAGCTGGAGAAAAGCTGGGTTTGGTGTTGCAGAGGTTGCGGGTAAATTGGGATGATTTACAACAACTTGCTTTTCCTGCTTTGTTTTTATGGGGTAATTCTGAGTCGGCGAATTGGGTAGTGACTTATGGAATCCGCGGCAATAATTTGATTGTTGCTAACCCGCAAAATCCAGATTGTACTTGTGAAAAGGTATCTCGCGAGCAACTTGAAACTGTTTGGGATGGCTATCTATGGCAAGTAGAAGTCGTTCAAAAGCAAGAAAAGTTTAATCTCAGTTGGTTTTTACCGGCGGTTTGGCGATATAAGCGTTTACTTACGGAAGTACTCTTAGCTTCTTTTACTTTACAATTGCTGGGATTAACTACACCGCTGATTACCCAAGTCATCATTGATAAAGTCATGGTGCAGGAGAGTTTACCTACTCTTGATGTCATGGCGATCGCTCTTTTGTTGGTGGCGGTATTTGAGTCGGTGTTAGGGATTCTCCGGTTATTTATCTTTACCCATACAGCGCGGCGTTTAGATTTAAGTTTATCGGCGCAGTTATTTCGCCACTTAATGCGTTTACCTTTATCTTATTTTGAGTCGCGAAGGGTAGGTGATACGGTAGCGCGGGTTCAAGAATTAGAACAAATTCGTCAGTTTCTCACGGGTACTGCATTAACTGTTGTTCTCGATAGCATTTTTGCTGTGGTTTACTTGGTGTTAATGTTTTACTATAGCGCTACCCTTACATTTGTAGCATTGGCTGTATTACCTTTATTTGCCGCATTAACTCTCACAGCAACGCCAATTCTCCGTAGATGGTTGAATGAAACTTTTAACCGTAGCGCTGATAGTCAATCATTCTTGGTAGAAACAGTTACGGGAATTCATTCGGTAAAAGCCCATGCAGCAGAGCCTGCGACAAGGGATAGATGGGAAGGTTTATTTGCTCGCTTTATTCGTACTGGTTTTAAAGCTTCTACTACTTCCAATATTAGTAGTAATATTGGGGACTTTCTTACTAAGTTATCTAGTTTATTGATTTTGTGGTTTGGAGCTAAATTAGTTATTGAACACAACTTTACTGTAGGGCAATTAGTTGCCTTTCAAATGCTTTCAGGAAGAGTTACTGGGCCGTTATTAAGATTAGTTCAATTGTGGCAAAATTTACAACAAGTACTTTTATCGGTAGATAGAATCGGTGACATTCTTAATGTTGCTCCGGAAGCAGAAGCAGGAGCTGGATTAGTATTACCACCTCTCCAGGGAGAAGTTACTTTTGAGCAAGTATTTTTCCGTTACAAAGCTAATACAGAACCTGTTTTAAAAGGGATTTCTTTTAATGTAAAACCCGGACAATTTATCGGTATAGTTGGACGCAGTGGATCTGGTAAAAGTACCCTTTCTAAGTTGTTGCAACGGCTTTATCAAATTGAATCTGGACGTATTTTAATCGATGGATTTGATGTCAAAAGCGTTGATTTAGCTTCCTTGCGGCAACAAATTGGTGTAGTTTTGCAAGAAGACTTTTTGTTTAATGGTAGTATTTTAGAAAACATTACTTTAGGAAATCCCGAAATTAGTGCAGAAGAAGTAGTACAAGCAGCGAGAATGGCTGTTGCTCACGATTTTATTAGTGAATTACCTAAGGGTTATGAAAGTAATGTAGGGGAGAGAGGTACGGCTTTATCTGGAGGGCAAAGACAGCGGATTGCTTTAGCAAGGTTATTTCTGCTGCAAGCACCAATATTGATTTTGGATGAAGCAACTAGCGCTTTAGATAGCGAAACGGAACAGCAGGTATTGCAAAATTTACAAAATACGACACAAGGAAAGACAGTATTTTTGATTGCACACCGTTTTGCACCATTAAAACGCGCCGACATGATATTGGTGATGGAAAAAGGAATTATTGCTGAAAAAGGTACTCATGATGAATTATTGAAGCAGAAAGGATTGTATTATTCCCTTTATCAGAAGCAGCAGATGAACGTTTAAAAATTGGGAATTGGGCATTGGGCATTGGGCATTAGATTTTAATCTTTGCTTATTTTCGGGTATGTAACGGCTCTTCCTATATATTAATGGAGATTATAAATTTAAAAATGCCGTTACGCACCATTGATCTCAAATCCGTTTGTATCGGAATTATGTATTTTTTACAGCCTCGTAACGCGGAGGTATGCGCAGCGAAAAGTGCGATCTTGGGGGTTTCCCCCATGAGCAACTTTTCAAGACAAAGGAACGCAGAGTTTTTTCACTCATATTTGTTACAATCCTGATGTTAGTTAATTGTAGGGTGTGTAACGGCTCTAATTTGTCTTCATGGAGATTGTAAATTCAAAAATGCCGTTACGCACCATTTATTGAATTGTTTACAAATGAATAACCTCTCATAAAAAGCCTGCACCCTCGAAGGGTGAGGCTATAAATACAAAGCCCGTCTACACGGGCTAATACTATTTCATCAAGTAAAGGATAAGAGTTAAGATTGGTTTGGATATAGGTATGTATGTTTCAGCTTCTAAATGTTTAAAAAATTATATTTATTTTAATTTACTTTTCACATAATTGATTCCATTATCAAACCTAAATAACATTAAGCAGCCATATATATTTAATGCTTCTTTAATATCTGGATCGTCGAAATCCTTAGAATTTCTATTCAGAAAACAGCGCAATCTTTCACCTGAAAAGCTTATATGTTCAAGTATTGAAGCGTAAACGATAGAATCTTGCGGTTCAAGGTTATATTCGGACTGATATGCGATCGCTGTAGTTAATATTTCGACAGTTAAAGGAATAATTTCACAAACCTTTAACATATTTTCTATTACAACCTGAAGTCTTTGTTTTTCCTCTTCTTGGCTGCGTACCAAAAATGCAGTAATATCTTCAAAAGTACTGATTTGTTCTTGATAAGGTAGCGAACGGCTTAATTGGGAAAATTCTTTTTTCAAATCCTGAGATAACTTCTGACGTTTCTTGTTATTACGAATAAGAGTTTCATAGGGTTCTGCCAAACTAAAAGCAGGTAAAATTAAACGTATTCGTTTAGTTGAAGCTAAATCTAGTAATTCCTGGCAACTTTCATGTTGTTCTTGAAGTAGTGCAAGTTCTAAAACAAAATTAGACTCTACATAAACATCCATTAAAATTACACTAGCATTGAAGATTGTATATAACCACCTTGAATTGCATCAAATAATCCCGAATTAATCAGCCAATTTTTGTAATCGTGATCAAGTAAATCAATTGATGGTACGGTAATAATTTGTGTTAACCATGAAGTTACAATTAGCTCTAAAGAAGCTCCTGTAATATGAGATGGTGAAACATGAGCTTTTTTATAATATGGTTCTAGAAAAGATTGGGGATTGATTTCGTAAGATGGTTCTATAGATTCAATTGAGATACCAATATCTTTCCACAAATAGAATTTATCTGAAAGTGCTAATAGGAAAAAGCGTGTTTCTGGTAATAAGCCATGAGCATACATATTCCGTCGCATTTGAGCAGCCCAGCTACTAGATGTACCGTGCTTGCTTTTAACTTCAACTAAAAGCTGTAAACGCCTATCTTTTCCATATACTGCTATATCGGCATAATTCATTCATATCACCTAAAAAAATTTGGGATTCAGCAACGCCGGTAAATACTTCTATTTTAAATTATGCTTGGTTTTCTCTCACAGTTACTACGTACTGCACAAATCCCATCCCTAAACCCACCCTGCCGTGCTGTGAGGGGAAGATTTTTTCCGAAACGATCGCTAAATCCATCCGGAATATTACTGAATAATTTGTAGTACTTTAGCGTTGTAGTTAGATTTACGGTTACACAAAAAACTACAAGCCCCACCAGGGAATCAAATTATTTTGTATTATTCCTCAATCATGGACAAATATCGTCGTTTACTTAAAAAACCTTTTATTCTTTTTCCTATTACGTTTCTATTAGTCTTTTTTCTCTCGTTTCCTTGGGTAAATGCTCAAAACGTAACTAAACCGAAGCCGCTACCGTGGCAGATTAATGGTATTGTGGCTGCTTTGGATGATGATTATGACGAAGTGAAGGAAAATGCTTTGAGGCAATTGGCTCAATATAAAGCTGAAGATTTGCAACCCTTAATCAAGAAACGGTCAGATGTTGCTGAAAAAGTTGGTACAATTCTCAAAGATAAATCTGTTAGTTCAGATATTCGTAGTAGCGCAGCAGGGGCTTTGGGGAATATGGGAGATGCTGCCAAGCCCTACGTTAAAGATATTGTCGATATTCTTAAAGATAAATCCGTTGATTCATTTGTTCGTCGTAGTGCAGCAGAAGCTTTGGGGAATTTGGGAGATGCGACAAAACCCCATCTTCCAGGCATCCTTGACTTGTACGAAGATAAATCAGTTGACTTAAATATTCGTATTGCTACAGTATTAATTTTGAAGAATATGGGTGATAAAGCAAAGCCCTATATTGAAGACATCTTTGATATTGTTAGAGATGAATCGGTTGACTCAAATGTTCGTTTTGCTGCTGCATTTGTATTGAGTAATATGGGTGATGCAGCCAAACCTTACATTAAAGAAATCGTAGATATTCTCAAAGATGAATCTGTTAATTCAGATGCTCGTGGTGCTGCTGCATCAGCATTGGGTAATATGGGAGATGCTGCTAAACCCTATATCAAAGAAATATTCGACTTAATCAAAGATGAATCTGTTAACCCACTACTTCGTCATAGGGCAGCACAAGTTTTGGGTAATATGGGGGATGCAGCCAAACCCTATGTTAAAGACATCTTTGATATTGTTAAAGATGAATCTGCTGACTTACATTTTAATTATGTGGCAGCACAAGCTTTGGGATATATGGGAGATGCTGTTAAACCCTAAAATCAGTAATCGTCAATCTCAAAGGTAGGCAATGGTTTTCCAAATTCAGAAATATCATCTTAATCCACGCTGCTTTCTGGTTATTACTCATCTTCGCTTATCCCAAATCTCCCCAAATTCAAGCCATTTTCTTCTGGAATCCTTGGGTAAGACGCATTTTCGGTATGGGTTATGTCGGCTTTCTCCTGGCTTGGATTCCTTTCATACGTCATAAACTATTTCAACCTTTTCAACCTTCCCCACTCGCTGATGCTGGTTTAAATAACTTTGACGAAAAAGTATATTTCCCCGAATCTGGCGTTACAGAAACACGAAATTCTCTAGATACACAATACACTACATCTCCATCAAAAATTAAACCAATTTCCCAAACAATTCCTAATATCCAAGGGCAAATAGTATTAGAAGGAGATTCGGGTTTGGGTAAATCGATGTTTCTCCGCTACCTGATAAAAACTTCAAAGCGAATTATAGTATTTCTACCAGCTAGTAAATGCGATAAATGTGTAATTGAAGCCATCCAAAATAAACTCCACGGACAAGCACAAGATGCTCAATTCCTCAAAAATCTCATCTACAGCGGCGCTATTGATATTTGTATTGATGGATTAAACGAAGTTACAGCCGATACTCGCGCTCAAATTAAACAATTTGTCGAAAGCTATTTCCGCGGTAATATTATCATGACTACCCAACCCTTAGAATGGGAACCACCTTCCACCGCAAAAACTTATTATTTACAACCCCTACAAAAATCCCAAATTCAACAATTTCTATTTTCTCGTCAACCACACCTCCCTACAGATGCCAAAATCCAAGGTAGCGATTACGAAAAAAATTGCGATAAGCCCAAAGGGCATGCGCTTCGCGATCGCTATCTCAACGAAAGCTTCAACACCCCACAAACACCCGAAGAATTAACCGCTGTCAAACGAATTCTTTCCAACCCGATGGATTTGACGTTAATTGCTTTGATGCTCTCCCAAGACGAAAATCCCGACTTATTCCACCTACAAGAGCAACAATACAACTTAATGGCAGAAGAATACGAAAGATTTTGGAAACAGGAATTTCCCCTCAAACAACTTTCTGAAGCCGTTTATCAAATGCGAATTAACGATGAAAGCGCTTTACCAGCAGATGAATTTTACAACGAATTACTCTGTATGGAAGACGAAAAATACAAAATGGTAGTCAGTCGTCAGTGGCAAGATTCCGACGGTGAAGCACATAAACAATGGTACTTCCGTCATGATAAAATAATGGATTACTTTATCGTGCAAACCTTCCTCGGCGACAGTGACGAAGCAGAATCGAGATTAATCGATAATATTGGCGATTCCCGTTTTCGCGGAGTTTATTTTCTCCTGGCAACCTTACTACCCTTGAATCAAGCTAAAGACTTACGAGAAAAATTGATAAACTACGCTGCCGATACTAAAGA
>JBCCSG010000051.1:0-28425 GCA_039200565.1 Cyanobacteria bacterium P01_D01_bin.50
ACCTATTATTATGACTAACCAAAAATTTGAATTAACTATAGGTTGGCTTTACCCAACTTTAATGAGTACTTATGGAGACAGAGGTAATGTCATTGTCATTGAGCGTCGCGCTCAATGGCGGGGATATGATGTAAAAGTAGTACCTTTAGACCAAAATTCGACCGCAGAAGATATTAAATCTGTAGACGTGATTGTTGGTGGTGGGGCACAGGATAGACAGCAAGAAATCGTCATGCGCGATTTGCAGGGGAAGAAGGCTGATGCGATGCGCGAAAAGCTTGATAATGGTACTCCTGGAGTATTTACCTGCGGTTCTCCCCAACTATTGGGACATTATTACGAACCTGGTTTAGGACAAAGAATTGAAGGTTTAGGAATTTTAGATTTAGTTTCGGTTCATCCCGGTGAAAATACTCGTCGCTGTATTGGTAATTTAGTTATAGAAGTCACCGCTTCTAAGTTAGCGAAAGATTTAAGAGAAATGTTGGGTGGAGCTACACCTTATTTAGTCGGCTTTGAAAATCATGGCGGACGTACTAAATTAGGAGAAACCGAAGCTTTAGGTAAGGTCGTTTACGGTTTGGGAAATAACGGTGAAGATGGAACCGAAGGAGCTTTTCATCAGAATGCGATCGCAACTTATTCCCACGGACCATTATTACCGAAAAACCCAATTGTCGCGGATTGGTTAATTCAAACTGCGCTACGAAGTAAATATCAAGAATCTGTTTCTTTAAAACCCTTGGATGATTCCTTAGCGATGCAAGGACGAGAAGCAATGTTAAAGCGATTGAATGTAGATGTTGCTGAGGGTGAAGTAGCAAAAGTTTAATTAACTTACATCTTGTATTAAGCTGATGTGCAGCTAAGTTGTTAGGACTTACGCAAAATCTACGTGATTGTGTCATTACAAGCGATAGCGACGTAATCCCCAAAATGATGGGATTGCTTCCCTGCACTTCGTTTTGGTCGCAATGACAATATGCTGTTGCGTAAGTCCTGGTTGTATAAGGCTGATATTTGAAAATATTGTAGTACGACCCGGACAGGTCGCTAATATTATACACGTTAAATGCATAACAGCTTAACCATCAAAATAGTCAAAAACCTATCTCCAAAAAACCAAAATTAATCCTACATCTGCTAAAACAATAAATACATAAAGCAGTGAATAGGGAATAGGCTTAAAAGAGATTATTAGGTTAAGTGATAATTTCTTAGCTCCTGTTCTTCAATTATTCTATTAAGATTAAGAGTCGTAGGATAAATATAAATACGGCTTCAGTTTCAATTTCTCAAGTTGCGATGCAATAAGGTGAAATAAAAAATAAATCCCACAAATAACATCCACCTCGTCTTCCACTAAATTCTGCTTGCCAAACACCCATATCAGTCCTAAAACTTATCAAGGCTTGACCGGCTTTTTTCTGTTTGCGTAAATAATTACTGATGACATATTTTGTCTGAGATTCATCAAGAAACGGAGTTAGTCTTTCTGCGATTTCTTTAGTCAAACATCCCGAATCTATTTGCACGCGACAACGAAAAACAAAGGGTTTACTTTGCTTTTGGGATGTGTTATTTTTCTTGGGCATACGTTTAACAATTAACAGTTAATAGTTTTTACCTATCAGGTGTTGATTTTTGGCGAGTATTATTTTCCCATTCACCATAAGGTATTTCCTTAAGGTAATTGTGACTTATCAATTTTCAGCTTTGAATATGACAAATAACTGTTAATTAGCTATTGATAGATTACTTTGAAAGCAGTAAACTTATGTTAATACTGCTTCAATAATTATTCAGTTTATTATCCGCGCTATTGATTCAAAATATCCAGTACAAAATAAGACATTTATGATAAAGTTTTTGTTTTGTGATTAATTGCTATATTTCAATGATGTAAACCTTGTAATTTAGTTTGCTTTTACATACAAAAATTAAATTTTAAATCATCATTATTAAAAGCCCAGGTTTCTCTGAGAAACCGGGCTTTTAATAAATATAAATTTTGACCAATCATGTCATAGTTGTTTAATCTAAATTAATTCTCATCCGAATGGATTTAAATAAAGCAAGTATTTTACGCTATCAGATAATATATTCGGATAAGAATCGGGCAGTTAAAAGTAAATTATGAAAAACTTAAATAACTTTTTCCCTTAGCTTCTTTCTTCAATTTTAAGCAAAGATTGCCAATCACTAATCGCGTCTTCCGTCCACAGCCAATTTTGAGCTAGGCTATTTGTTTGAAAACTTTTTGAATCATCTTTCATTACCTTGCGGCGAAGTTTAACTGCTTCACTTATATATTTTACTTTTTTATTAGATGGCTGTTCCTGAGAAGATTGGTATAAACCTAAAGCAAGTCCAGCATAAGCAGTTAAAGCTTCTTTATCAACTATTTGAGAAACTGACATTAAATCATTGGTATTGGATACGTTTTGCGTGGCATTCTTTCGAGACAATACTACAGCTTTGAACCAAGAATCATTAGCGCGGTTTAAATCACCTTCTGCATAGTAAGCAAAACCCAAAGCGTTCTTATACACAAATGAATTTGGCTCATTTTTAGTCGCAACTTCCCAATAGCGACGAGCATCATCAATGCTGTATTTAGTGTCACCTTTTTGAATAAATTGCCATGCCAAACGTCCTCGAATAAAGTTTAAATATGAATTATTAATTTGGTCTTGTTCAACATTTTCTAAGGCAGTTTCAGCACTACTTAATGCATTGCGATTCAACAACTCTTCTACAGCTTTGAGACCTTGCTTAATTTCACCTTTTCTAAATTGTTTGCTAGCATATGCCGTTACAGATTCTGTTTTCGCGGTTACTAAATCAATTGAGGATGTTGTTTTCCTAACAATTTCTTCAGCAATTTGAGACTTAGGCTGAGTCCTTAGATAATCAATACCTCCGATAAACGCTATTGCGCTTATTCCCAATACTCCAAGAAGCATTAACCGCTGGTTTTGTTTTTGCTTTTTGGCTGCGGCTTTTGCTGATTTGGTCGTAACTATACTTTCTTCTTTCCAAGATGCCAAGCTTTCTTGAGAAGAAGTTTCGTTATTTACTATGCTTTGCTCGGAACTAGTTTGTAATGGGTATTGGTTTTCGTCCCATATCAAAGTATCTTCAGACTGATAATCTATGTCTGGAGGTAACTGTTGTTGTTCGTAATCATCTTCGATTTGCCCAACTAATTCAGCATTCATCGGACTTTCTGTCAAGGATTTTTCGTCATCTATCTGGCGAAACAAATCCGAAACAATCGCGGAATCTTCTGAATAGCTTGGACCATCGTACTCAATTTCATCAACAAGGTCTCCCCACATATCTTCGCCCAGCAAATCCAAATCGGAGTCTTCTTCTACTCCATAGGAATTTATATTTCTTTCCACTGGTACCATATCGGAACTTATGGTGGGATTAGAAGTGTAAAGTGTTGAGATGGCGCTGCTGTTGATATCGTACTCGTTAAATAATTCTCCGCTTTGAGGTAAATAAACTTCTGGGTCTAGATAACCATCAAATTCTGGCTGAAGATATAAAATTGGTAGCGCCCAATACAGCTGGTGCGAACTGTAAGCAGAAATTAACCCTTGGCGCATCCGACTAACGCACAAATCGACAGCATACCCCTGGGATAGATTCCGATAGAATAGCTGCGTCAATGTCAACGCTACTTCATCTGGTATGCGTTCTGACATCGCCAAAACGCTTTTTATGCCTCGTTTGACTAAAGTTTCAGTTAGA
The DNA here is from genome assembly GCA_039200565.1 of Cyanobacteria bacterium P01_D01_bin.50. Lineage (GTDB taxonomy): Bacteria > Cyanobacteriota > Cyanobacteriia > Cyanobacteriales > Nostocaceae > Rivularia. Next base: position 3,763 of record JBCCSG010000051.1, read on the forward strand.
TTGCGCTGTGCCGTATCTAGGTTTCCATCTGAAGTGGCAGCGTAGGTTCCCAAGCAGGAGTTAAACACTGCCATTTGGATATTATTATTAACCAATAAGCCAGCCAAATCATCCCCGTAAAGAGTTTCGGTTAAACCCGTTCTACCGCTGACCAAATAAATTTCGCCACCATTGGCACCAAAGTTACTATGACCGGAGTAGTGTAAAACGTGGAAATTACCTTGCTCTAAAGCTTGGGTCAATTCTTCTCTACCAGGTTGTTCGAGAACTGATAGCTCAATTTCTGGAAGATGATCCCCACTTTGGCTTTTACGTTCCAGTTCCGCTTGCAGCCTAATAGCTTCCTGCTTTAACAGGTTGAGACGCACCTGATCCGCAGGAGAAGCAATTACCATTAGGACTTTAATACCGCCTTCAGTTGATAACTGTGGTATGTTTCTCGATGGTAAACGAGATGTTCCACTCATTCCGCTTTGATAGCGAGAAAAAGCAAGATAAGGACCAGTTGCTATAGGACGGTCCCCTTGATGCATAACTTCCCAAGGAAGACGAGCTAACTTGGTGTCCTTTAAGCCCAAACGTAGACGCAGTACCTGTTGGTGATTTTGGGCAATGCCTTGTGCCGTAATCCAACTGTCCCTAAGAGTTCCTTGAAATAGCGCATTATAAAGTTGCTGACCCAGTGCCACCAAGTTAACTGAGTTTCTGGCATTTGTCTCTTCAAGACAGGCGCTTAACGCCATCGCATCACCCTGCAATACTGACTGCAGTGGGTCGTTCATTAAACTCCCGGCAGCCGCTAACCAGTCAGCCACCGGCCACCTTACCAGTTCTTCTGCTAAGGGTACCCCAGGGGCGACTTGTTCCGTCCGCACCAAGTAGTCGTTCTGGCCTACTGGGGTTACGGAAATGTGAAATTCCTGGGTCACAACTTCTCCTGTTTACCTAACTTATCTGGTTGGAAACGCTTTTGTTTCAAATTTATGTTTCGCTCTTCCTGATACATTAGATGCATCTGCCTGCTTCCATGTTTCTGAAAATAAAGTGGTTTTTTGAATTATCTACTTTTACAACTTTATCTGGATTGAATTCAACGTGCCTAGGACTAACTTAGTTATATATGCGCTTTCTACTTTAATTCCTCAGTAAAACTAAAGTTTTACTTAGTTTTTATTGTTAACAAACGTGACAAGTGTAGTATCTATTTAGATTTATCCGAAAAAAACAGGACAAAGATATGACCGGGACTTTGTTATAGTTAAACATTGATAAATAGAGCAGAAAATGTTCGGTGAGATACAAAGCGCGTTAATACAAGTTGCTTGCTATACAACTTCTATCAGCATTTTAGTAATTTTATCCGGAAGATACTGGTTAAGTTTAGAACATTTAACTGGTAGATGCACCCTGATAATTCATACCCCTAGTTGACTGCCTTCCACTGGGGGTTTTTTATGGTTTTTACAATAATTAATTATAATTTTTATATTTTAACCGGAAAGTACTGGTTAAGTTTAGAACATTTAATTGGTAGATGCACCCTGATAACTCATTCCCCTAGTAAGCCTACAAGCATGCTGGGGGTTTTTATATGCTTATTTTTTACACCCGAACATATTTATACAGTTTTATCCGGAAAACGCCTGTGAGACAAGGTACATATAATTGGTAGATGCACCCTGATAACTGTCTCCCCTAGTAAGCCTACAAGCATGCTGGGGGTTTTTGTATGCTTAATTTTTACAACCAAACATATTTATACAGTTTTATCCGGAAAGCTACTGTTAGATACGGTACATGTAATTGGTAGATGCACCCTGATAACTAACTCCCCTAGTAAGCCTACAAGCATGCTGGGGGTTTTTATATGCTTAATTTTTACACCCAAACATATTTATACAGTTTTATCCGGAAAGCTACTGTTAGATACGGTACATATAATTGGTAGATGCACCCTGATAACTGTATCCCCTAGTAAGCCTACAAGCATGCTGGGGGTTTTTATATGCTTAATTTTTACACCCAAACATATTTATACATTTCTATCCGGAAAACGTCTGTGAGACAAGGTACATATAATTGGTAGATGCACCCTGATAACTGTATCCCCTAGTAGGCCTACAAGCATGCTGGGGGTTTTTATATGCTTAATTTTTGCACCTAAACATATTTATACAGTTTTATCCGGAAAACGCTTGTTAGATACGGTACATGTAATTGGTAGATGCACCCTGATAACTGTCTCCCCTAGTAAGCCTACAAGCATGCTGGGGGTTTTTGTTTAGACAGTCAATAATAAAGTGCTATTGACAAATCTATATGGGGATTTGAGTCTTATCCAAATAATTAAAATCGTCAGATGCAAGTTGATAACTAACTCTGGATAAGAAAATCAACAACTACCAGGAATTTTCTCTTAAGTAATACAACTTAAACCCCTTGTTTTCACTTAGTTGCTACCAGAGTATAACCTCTAAAACTGACTAAGTAGTAAAACATATTTAAGTAGTGTATTTAATGTAACATACTTTTCTCAAATATTTACATTGCTCTGAGAAGCTTTTAGATTTACTTAATTATATGATAAAGGCTGGAATATAGCTGCTTCTGATAGAAGCAATAGCTGATTTATAAATCTAAAACCTTATCTCCGAGTTCACTCTACTATTAATAGCTATCCGTATTTGTGCTTATTTCTATATTATCCAGGTGGTAGATAAATAAGTAGACAAGTAGTATGTGTACTATCTTTAAAGATTTCCCTGTATCTACGTAAAAACCGATGATATGATTCGACAAAAATTAAGCTCTTGAGTATTTGTCGATGATGTTGAAAGTAAATCGCGCCCTAAACATAGTATCGAATTTTGATAGCGACCCTGCACTGTTCGTTGGATAACCTATAGCCACTACTGTAACAAGGAGCAGAGGCATTTAACATTATAAACCGCATATCTTACTTGATATCACCTGTCGGTTCCGATGCACAAAAAGTTCCCCGGATTGAAATTGTTTTGTATGATATGATTTCGTGTTGTATTTAACAAACCACGAAATAGCTTAAAAACCTTGAAATTATGCCTTTAGCTGTAATTAAATTTTCTAGCGAAGACTGCGGTATTTGCCACAAAATGTCTTTTTACGACAAAAAGGTGGCTGAAGAACTTGGTTTACAATTTGTTGATGTAAAAATGCAGGATACTGCGACCTACCGCAAATATCGTAAAGTTTTATTAACTCAGTACCCTGATAAATCAGAAATGGGATGGCCTACCTATATTATCTGCGATTCTCCAGAAGAAGAACCAAAGATTTTGGGTGAAGTGAAAGGGGGACATCCTAAAGGAGAATTTAGAAGTCGTTTGCAATCAGTTATTGATGAAAACAGTAATTAGTTGGATATCGATTAGCTATTAACAAAAAACAATTAATCCAATAGTGAAATGCGTTAGCGAAGTATGTCCGCTAACGCATTTCACTGTTGGGTATTATGTGATTTACGGTCAATTCTTAATATCAAAAGATTTGACCTCTAAGACCGGACCAATCATAGCAGCTGTCATCACGTCTTCACGTATATCTCCAGTGACTTCTGCTTTTTGTCCTGATTGAAGCAAGCTTTTATCTGCTCCCCTCATGATTTCATAGGTTTTACCGTCTTCGCCGATAAATGCCCAAGCACCCATACCAATATCGCGGCGTTCAACGGTACCTTTAACTTTTATACTCATAATTGTCGTTAGTTGTCATTGGTTAGTGATTAGTGGTTAAGAGTTAGGAGTTAGTAGTTAGAAACAACTAACAACTATCAACTAACAACTAACAACTAACCCTTTAATATTAAACTGCTTGTTCGTCGTTCTTCACTGTAAAACGAGCCAACATGAAGCAAAGTATTGCGTTAGCAATTAAGAATCCACGAGCGAACATACCATCACCAAGTCCCCAAACGGCTGGGTCTGTTACAGAACTTACAGCTAAACAAGCTGCAATTCCCAAGCTTGAACCGATAGCAAACCACTTCCACTTGGAATGTCCCAAAAACAGTGCCATTAAGACAATAGGAGCTAAGACGCTGGCAAATAGGGGGTTAAAAGGATTGGTTCCCTGCAAAGTATTACCTAGTTCGGGAATAGAACTTCCTAACAAGCGGAATGGCCATTGAGGTAGGTCAAAGATGTAAAATCCTTTGAGGAAAAATAATCCAGAACTACCAGCAACTAGACCGCTGACTAAGCTGAAAGTCCAGGTAAAGGGAAAGTAAACTCGCAAGAACCAAGCTAATAAGTAGGAGCCAACTACCATCAAAATCTTGGGTAGTAGTGCGACCATTCCCCCGTCAATCCAGAAACCAGGATTTAGATAGCCGCTATCACGCAACCAACGAAAGAAGTCTTGAAAACTTATTGTTCCTTGTTGTGCAAGAGATACTGCTGCTTCAGCATTTAGCTGTCCGGCTCCATAATAGTTCAAGCCGTCATCTTGGATAACTCGTGCTGATTGTGAAATAACTTTAACAATTTCGTCTGGTTCTTCAATTCCGCTAGCTTTCACTAATGCAGCAACACCAGCAACATGAGGTGAAGCCATGCTTGTACCTTGCAAGCCAAGAAAAACTTCTGCTTCGCTATCCATATCAATGGTTGCTTGCAACACTTTTCCAGCATCGCTACCACCAGGAGCAGAAATATCGACTCCAGCACCATAATTAGAATAAGGTGCCTTTAAACCATCAGGACCTAAAGCAGAAACTGCGAATACATTGGGATAACGTGCGGGATAAGAAGCCGAATTTTCGTTTTCGTTTCCAGCAGCAGCAATGATTACTACTCCTTTACCGTGAGCGTAATTGATTGCATCTTTCATTAATTGGCTTTCACCACCACCACCTAAGCTCATATTAATTACATCTGCACCGTTGTCGGCTGCAAATTTAATTGCTTCGGCAATATCGGCAATCGTACCACCGCCGTAATCGCTAAGTACCTTCAAAGGCATTAAGCTTGCTTCGTAGGCAACTCCAGCAACTCCATGGCTGTTATTAGTAGCTTGAGCAATTGTACCGGCAACGTGAGTACCGTGTCCGTTGTCATCTGAAGCTTTTTCTCTATCGTTTACAAAGTCATAGCCTTTGACAAATTCGGTCTCAACTAAATCACGTACTTGAGTAACACCGGTATCAATCACCGCTACGGTTACACCTTTACCTTTAGTTTTATCCCAAGCACCTTCAACGTTAATATTGTGTAAATGCCACTGTTGACTGTAATACGGGTCATTAGCGCCTTTGAGGGTTGGCTTTACTTCTTCTCCGATATCGTCGGATGACTGTAAATATTCAGCCTCTCGCGCTATTTTATTTTCTTCGGGATTACCCGATTCTGGAATTTTGTATATATAGTTTGGTTCAATAAACTCCGTATCTTCAGCAAGTTCTGACTTACGTAGCTTCTTGATTCGCTGTTTATTCCCTTTGATAATATAAACGTTATCCTTTTTAGAAAATTTATTATCTAATCTAGGAGTAACATTGTACTTTTGCTCTATTGCTTGCAAATCTCGATCCACTTCCTCAGTAGGGATATCTTCCCGGAAATCCAGCACAATTGTTTCAAATTCACCATGAGTCGCTAGTCCCTTTAGGTTAACAAAAGTTAACAATGCGAAACCCAACCCGATGACAAATAAGCAAGATAATATGAGTTTTTTCATTTGATTTTAAAAGGTCGCTCTTTGTCGGTTTGAACACTACCATAGCTTACACAAAACCAATTTTGCTTGAAGAGGTTAGGATATCTAACTTTCTTGATAAATTCTAACTTTTGTAAGCCTCTTAATTTTCAGTATTTAACAATTCAAATCCGACATTTTCTTTATTGTTACGCAAGTTTTGTTTAATTTGGGTACTTGAAGCAAAAATTAAAGTTAAACAATAGGTTATTTTATGGAACGCGGACTTTTATGGCTACCTTTGCTAGTGGCATTTTTCTGGCTTGCTTGGCAAGGCTCTAGGGAATATCAAAAAGTTGAAGCTTACCGTATTTGGGCAGAAAACTTTGACCGAGCAAAATATGATATTTATGCAGTGTTAGCTCAAAAAGGAAACGATATTACTTGGGGTAAACCTACGGTCAAAGGTATTCTAGATTTAGATACTTTTTCTTTAAATAGGGTCAGCAATATTAATCTTTTGATAGATGACAGACCTATAGATATAGAAAAATTACCTAGGAAAGCTAAAAAGGTGGAATTAGAATTCGTATTTTCTGAAACTGAACAAGAAATTCGCGTACCTTTTACAGAAATTCCCTTAGCAGGAGAATGGGGTAAGTTTTTACAAAGTGAATTATTAAGAATAGGTACAGAATAGAGATTAGAGATTAGGGATTAGGGAGTAGGGAGTAGGGAGTAGGGAATAGAAAACGCAAAGGGTTATGAGCGTTAAGTTTGTAAGTTTTTATTTTTACTCAAGTCTTAATAAACTGAAATTTTGCACTATTTTCAACAAACTCAAAGAAATCCGCTTTCTAGGTAAGCTGTTACGCATTTAATTTGTATAGTACGCTCGGTGCAAGATGCATGTCTTATCTCCTTCGGACACACTTCGCTAACAGACACGCTGCGCTAATGCACTACAGTACTTTTAAATTTTTGCATTGTACGATGTTCGCTGCACATCAGCTTAGTAGCGCAACAAAAAATTATGCTTTCGCAACAAGAAATCGGGTTTTCGTGGATTGATTGATTTTTTTTAAGCTAACCGACAGGTGCGGGAAAGACCTTCTTTGACAAACGAATGTTAAATCTCTTTTGTTCGCTGTTCGCTATTCCCCGTTTCAATTACTAGCCCTGCTTCCTACTCTTTACTCCTCATATTTTAAAATTGTTATATCCTGAACGAGATTAAACTGCCCCCAATCATGTATTTTAAGGTCATAGCTTATAATCCCTATTTTTAATAGATTAATGAATACCACTAAAACATCCAAGGTGCCCGTTGCTTTAACTATTGCTGGTTCCGATAGCGGTGGTGGTGCGGGGATTCAGGCTGATTTACGCACCTTCGCTTTTCATTGCGTCCATGGTACCAGTGCCATTACCTGTGTTACTGCACAAAATACTTTAGGTGTAACGCGAGTTGATGCAATGCCAAAAGAAGCTATCGAACAACAAATTCGGGCTGTATGCGAAGACATAGGGGTGCAAGCTGCCAAAACTGGAATGTTGCTCAATCAGGAAATTATTGCCACAGTTGTTAAACAAATAGAAACTTTGCAAATCCCTAATTTAGTGGTAGACCCTGTGATGGTATCGCGAACGGGGGCACAATTAATTGATGACGAAGCAGTGAAAACTCTTCGCGATTCTCTTATACCTTTGGCTACCGTATTAACTCCTAATAGATATGAAGCACAAATTCTTAGTGGCTTAGAAATCAAATCTCTTGATGACATGAAAGAAGCAGCGCAAACAATTCATGAAAAATTAAAAGTCAAAGCCGTTTTAGTTAAAGGTGGTGGAATGCAGGGAAGTTTGCGTGGAATAGATATTTGGTTTGACGGAAAAAATCTCGAAACCCTATTTATACAATTAGTAGCCACCAAAAACACTCATGGAACTGGCTGCACTTTATCAGCTGCGATCGCCGCGAATTTGGCACGAGGAGACAGTCTATTTAAAGCTGCTCGTCAAGCAAAGGAATATGTTTCTTATGCATTAAACAATGCTTTAGATATCGGTAAAGGACAAGGACCTGTAGGTCACTTTTTTCCTTTGCTAAAAAAATAATACATGTTCTCTCTAAGTTTGATTTAAATCGTGACTTTATTAGAGGAAATTGTCACCTTAATACATAGAAAATCTAATTTTTAGTGATAAGTTTACTGATATAATTCCTCAGTTATTGCTCAGTAAACATATTTTTTTGTGTTCAAGGCTTCCTTATACTATTAGAGAGGTATGTTGAATATTTTTAGTTCGACATTTTTTATAGTTGTAGTCAACCAGAATAGCGTTTATTTTTGAGACTAAGTACTTATGCGAACATTTACAGATTCTGCCTACAAACAAACACCAGCATCAACGAGCCAAGCTTACTCAGCTTCTGTACCGTTGAGCGTGTACCGTGAATTAGCCGCAGAACTACAAGCAACACAAGCTGCAATACATCAACTCAATCAACAAAATGAATATTTAGCACAAGAAAATCACGTACTTCGTCAAGAAATTGCAAAAACTGTTAATGCTGTTATGCATTTACAAAATGCAGCTAATTATTCTACGAATGCTTCTTACAACAGCACGCTCAATACTTCTCTTAATCAAGTACCACCAGAGACTAACCAGAAGCGACACGCTTCTGACAACAGACAATATAAGCATCAAAATGTACCTCCAAAACGAGTAAAACGCTCCCGCTCACCAGTTCCACCTCAAGTTACCGAATACTTTGAACCTTTACCAGAACCGGTATTTATAGAAGAAGAACAAGCGAGCTATTATTATGAAGACGAATCAGAATTTTCACAAGTAAATGGCTGGTGGTTGATTTTTGCAATCGTTTTTATTATATTTATGGGTTTCGGAGCGGGTTATGTGGTTGTACGTCCTCTCTTAGAAAATCATACTCGTTGACGGTGATTAGATTTTAGATTCTAAATTCTAAATTCTAAATTCTAAATTTAAAGTTTAAGCTTCAAGTTGAAAATTATTTGAAAGGCTAAAAAATAAAAATATTTGTGTATAATCTTTAAACACAATATTTAAATAACGGATAAAGTTAATAACTAAGCTAATCAATAGATTGGCTAGCATCTTGTTTAGATTATATAAATTTCTACCATCAGATAAAAATAAAAGGTATATTATTCATGTTGTAAAACATACGTTATCGGTGTAGATAAAATTTCAACGAACAATAGTCTTTGAATTTTTGATTATTTGTTGGATTATTTTATATCTTTTCTAATCCTCGAAATTATAAAATCAGTACTCAGTAGTACAAGAACCGATTTTATTGATAATCATTGTTTAATGTTCATCTACAACATCATTTTGCTGAGCGCTAAATGGTACATATTAATTGATGGGAGTTTGCCAGTTACCGCTAATGAGACTGGGGATCTGGTTAGATATATAAAGCGGATAAAAGTAAGGAGAAAGTTGAATGAAGAAAGTAGAAGCGATTATTCGCCCTTTCAAGCTGGATGAAGTGAAAATTGCTTTGGTCAACGCTGGTATTGTAGGTATGACAGTTTCTGAAGTACGCGGATTCGGACGACAAAAGGGACAAACCGAACGTTATCGTGGCTCCGAGTATACAGTTGAGTTTCTGCAAAAGCTCAAAGTAGAAATCGTTATAGAAGACGCTCAAGTTGATATGGTGGTAGATAAAATCATCTCTGCTGCTCGTACTGGCGAAATTGGCGATGGTAAGATATTCATTTCGCCAGTTGAGCAAGTTGTGCGGATTCGTACTGGAGAAAAGAATAAGTCAGCGGTATAAAAAAAGGGTAAAGTTTGAAGTTGGGAGTTTGAAGCGTCAATAATTAATTCTTCATTCTTTCAACTTCATTTTTATTTATTTATGGTTTATTTATAGCTTTAATTTCTCTAACTGAGGAATTAAACTAGCAAGAGCTTTACCTCTATGACTAATTGAGCGCTTCACTTCTGAACTCATTTGAGCAAAAGTTAATTGCGAATCCGGTACGAAAAATACTGGGTCGTAGCCGAAACCACCATCACCGCGAGTTTCATGAAGAATCTCACCGCGACAAATACCTTCAGACTCCAAAGCAATCGAGCCATCGGGACGAGCAATAGCAATCGCGCAAGCAAATTGGGCTTTCCGGTTTGTTTGTTGTCCTAATTCTTTTAATAACCTGGCTATACGCTCCGAATCATTAACACCATAACGTGCAGAATAAACTCCCGGAGCGCCGTTTAAAGCATCAACTTGTAAACCAGAATCATCTGCTATTGCCCAATTATTAGTAGCAATTGCAATTTCAGAAGCTTTCAAGCGAGCATTAGCAGCAAAAGTGTCGCCAGTTTCTTCAACGTCTAATTCTTGCGGTTTGAGAATCAAATCCCAATTTAAATCTCCAAGATATTTTTGTAATTCTTTTAATTTTCCTGGATTTGATGTGGCTACGACTAATTGCATGGGTCAAAGGATTTTGGATTTTAACAACGGATGCTTTTGTTTTGCGGAAAGTTGAGCAAAGGGAGGTCTTGGGGTCTCCCCAACTAGAGGAACTGGCTTTGAGGTATAGATTCTCTTCCCTCAAAACTTTCCAAGACGGATTTTAGATTAGCAGTGGGGAATGAGGAGTTAATAATTAGAAATAAAAAATTAGTAATTATTTATTTTTCCTTGTCTTCTCCTCTTTCCACTTTTCCTAAGCTGATGTGCCACCGTCTTTGTATAATGCAAAAGCATTAAAATAGTTTAGTGCCACCAGCTTGGTCGCTAATAATATACAAATTAAATGCGTAACAACTTATCCCATCATCCCATCTCAAATACTTATCGAATTACTCTGCCCAATTTTTTGCCCAAGCTAAGGTTTTGTGTACCTCATCAAGAGTAGATGCTTCGCAGTATAAGCGTAAAACTGGTTCGGTACCGCTAAAGCGAATCATTAACCAGCTATCATCATCTAAACGGAATTTGTAGCCGTCAATTGTTTTACAATCAACGACCTTTTTTCCTGCAATTTCTTTTAATGGTTCTTTTTCCAATTGTTGCAAAAGCCGCTCTCTTACTTCCATTCCTGATAGGGGTAAATCGATACGGTCATATGCTGAATTGAAATTAACTTGTTTTTGTAAATGACTATAATAGTCACCCAAATCCATCCCCGATTCTACGATTGCTTCTAATACATATAATGCACTAAGCAATGCATCTCGCTCGGGAATATGACTTCCATAACCGATTCCGCCAGACTCTTCACCACCCAATAGGACTTGTGCATCTAGCATTCTATCGGCAATGTATTTATAACCGACAGGAGTTTCGTATAATTCCAGATTATGCAGTTTTGCAACCATTGGAATTAAATCCGAACCGCTGACAGTTTTAACTATCTCGCCGGTAAATCCCCGTCTTTGAGTTAAATGGTCAATTAATATAGGAATCAAAATTTGCGAACTAAGGAAGTTTCCGTTTCCATCTACAGCCGCAATTCTGTCACAATCACCATCAAAAACTAGTCCTACAGATAAACCTTCGGGATTCGCTTTACGATGATTTTTAATTACATCTATGAACTTTGAAATATACTTTGGTAAAGGTTCTGGGGCACCACCTTCAAATAACGGGTCGCGATCGCTATTAATTTCTTGGACTTTATCACCTAAAAGCATTCCCAATCCACCTGCGGATGCACCATGCATTGCATCGGTAAATAAAGTCAGCTTACGTTGCGCTATGGCATCTCGAATCTTAGCAATATTAACTTTACCTTCCAATCCCTGAGTATAGCTTTGCCAAGGGTCAAAAGATTCTATTTTGCCTTTTTCTCTATTTAAAGATACTTCTTGTGTCAGTAAACCTTCAATTTCTTTAGTCACTTCTGGGGGTACCGAACCACCGAAACAACTTTTAACCTTCAATCCCAAATATTTTCCTGGATTATGAGAAGCTGTAATTACCAAAGCTCCCAAAGCATTCTGAGCTTTTGCAGCCCAACTAAAAGCTGGAGTCGGAGCGAAAGCTTCAGTTAAAACTACATCAAAGCCTGCATCCGTTACAACTTGGGCAACAAATCGAGCAAAGTCTTCTGCCATGAATCGGCGGTCATGACCGATAATGATAGTCCGATTGCCTACCATCTTTCCGTATGTATTTAATAATACTTGCGCGGCAACTGGTGCAACTAAGGCTAAACGTTCAAAAGTGAACTCATCGCCAATAACGCCGCGCCATCCGTCTGTACCAAATTTAATAGGTTTGCTGGCAACAGGCATTTGATTATCCTATATTTAATTTCTACTCGATGGATTCTAGCACTTCATTTATATAAGGGTAAAAAAAGTTTTCCGTAAAATTGTAAAAGCTAAATGAAGATTTATATTAATTAACTACAAAAAAATACAAATTATGATAATCCCCTGACCGAATGAGTGTCCCCTTAGAAGATTATCGATACTTGGAGGACTGGGAAGGAGTAGAAGAGAGGAAATAGAAAAAATTATTCTATACGCAGTCGCGCTTGAGCGCGTTAGAAGTAATTGAATGAAAAGAGAAGAGGAAATTTACCATAAATCGATTCGTAATTCATCCCAACACCTCCGCTGTACGGTAGGTGTGGGACTTCTTACGATTGAAGGTTAAAATGAATACACCCTGTTCACCTCAGAAATCATCCACAAGCTCGCTCAAGCGGCTGATTAAAGGGTCTTCCTCTTCATGAGAAGTATTAATTTCATAAGTTTGTACGGAAGCATTATTTAATACTTCCGATGTCACTGATTGATTTGCAGGCTGAACGACCGAACCTTGATTGACCATCATCGCCAACTGAGCCACTTGCTGACTAAGCTGTGTCAAATGTTGTTCCATCGTTGCCAACCGATTTGATTCCCTAGTAAAGAAACGTTCCTCAAGGTCAGCTATTTTTCTTTCCAGGTCAGCAACATATTCACCCACCTCAGATGGTGGTTTTGGTTTTGGTTTTGGCGCTGCTGAAGTAGGTTGCGGATCTGGTCGCACAGATTCCGGCACGCACAAAGCTTGCCATAAGGCTTCTTTACAGAGGTCGCTGAAAGTCTTATCAGGCTCTTTTTCTAAGTGCCTTTCAACAACATCTAACAAGCTTTCATCCGCTACCCCTGGATTGAATGTAACCGATTTAACTACTTTTTTTGATGACCATTGGAACATTAGTTTTAAGACCTAGAAGAGCGACTGGCAGATAATTGTGCCTCTCCATAAATATACTGCCCCAAGGCGTTTGCTTGTCGCGAAGGTGCAGCTAAATGAGCATTTATTTTTGCTTCTTTAAGTAAGCGTTCAACGTCTTCCCAGAAAAATTCACCACCACCACCGGTGAGAATTACGTCGGTAACACGCTCTGGTAGCCATTCTAAAACACGAGTGCAGATTTCACGCGAAAACATTTCTATCAAATTAGGAAGAAAATCATCTAGATTAGTAGGTTTGCTCGAACCTCTAGGACGATAGAAGCGTTCGCCTTTTGGCTTATTAACCGCAGCAATCAAGGACAAAGATTGACTATCTGCACCTTCAATTTCGGCGGCTACTAGTTCATAAAACTTACTCATTCCAAAATCTTCACTCCTCGAAGCACCTCTTGCAAAACGGAAGTTGTCTACCATTAAGCAATCTGTAGTTTGGTGTCCGATGTCTACAATCGCCGCAGAAACTTTGGTAAAGTCGGCTGCACCAGGTGCCTTCTTAGGTTGGGATTCACACCATAGCAAGCTACCATAACCTTCTGGCATTACCCAGACTTTAGTCACGTTGATTTCGACGGGTTCACCGCGAAAGTTCATTACATGAGGACCAGTTACTTGGGATATTAGCTGTGCTTTTTCCTTTTCAAACTGTTCTTGAGAAAGGTAAGGAAGACCCAAAATTACTGAAATGTCATCTTTTAGTTTGAAGTATCCCGCGCAAGCCAATACTTTGACTAGTGCAGCTTCAACCTTAGATTGACCTACTCCTAAATCGGCTCCAAAGTCTGCTGCTAATTGACCAACAGCATAACCATTACCTTGGTATTCCATCCAAAGATCCATCAAAGGGTCTGTAGCACGAGCTTCAAAAACTCCTCCTCGTACTTGTTCCATTGTCATTTGTTTGACGTTGGAGGATACGAAAACCACACTTGATGGCTCGCGACTTACAGTGGTTTTGGTAGAAGTTCTACCAAGGTCTACGCTAAGAATATTCTTACTCCCACCACCACCAGTGTTGGTAAGTTTGGGAGTTGTATTAATCGGAGTAGATGCCGTCACTCTATTCATTGGTATCGCGGCAGCATTCATTGGGGTAGCAGCGGAAGGTTGGTCTGTCATGGAAATTCCTAGTTTCTACTTAGCTCTAAACAAGTTACCATGCTAATCTTACTTGCATTCATTTATCATCCATTTATAGAATGCGTCAACTCTAATCCACACTTAAGCCAAAATTTCTTAAGTACCTCATGAGAGAGCCAATGCAGTTCTTTAGTATTTATTTTTTAGATGAGTTAACGAAATACAAACGATAACAAAGTGATTTGAAGTCCGTATCAGAGGGCAATCGGTTTACCTAAAATGTTAGTGAAGACAAAAAATATCTTCTCCTAAGCTAATGTGTGGCTAATTTGTATACAATGAAAGTCTCCTCCACATTGTAGTGCGACCATCTTGGTCGCTAATAGTGTACAAATTAAATGCGTAACAGCTTACCTAAATAAGACTTTTGTTTTATCGCTTTAATGAGAAGCGACATAGCCATATTATCTTTGTAGAACTGTTCGACGGCCCGCAAGCACCGAAACAGAAACTACCTTATAACTGACTACAATACAGCGCTTTTTCTGAGTATGTTAGCAAACCTACCCATGTATCGCCACCATGTATGTGTAAAACAAGTAAGTTATTTTAGGGATATTGCTGTTGTACTTATGAAACTTTAATTACATCTTTTATCCGTAAGCTACATATCTATATCGTTAAAACTACCAAGAAGTAGTTTTTTCAAACTTTTGACTGGTTTGAATATTACTTAAGATAATTGCACGATATATAAGCTTGTTTTCATCAGAAAAGCTGTAACCACATGAGTCATTTTGCGGTCGATAGTTTGTCTGTTTTTTTACTATACATACTACTACCAACAAGGAATAAAATATGAAACATTGGATACACAGAACATCAATCTGGTATTTTAAATCGTGACAGTAATCCTTAAAGATGAACTAATTGTATATTTCATAAAAAGTGCATTATTTCTGTGTCAATAATCAAGTTCAATTAACTACACTACAGAGATTTTTTTTAATTTATTGAAAATTAAATATTTTTATAATTTGTGTTGTATTAGCCATTATTTGTAAGAATTATAACTTACGCAACTGGCATATTTTTCTCGTAGGGGCACGTAACACTTCGACAAATTTTGAACTTAGTAATCACTTTTAGAGTGTCACGCACCAAGAGGACAGAAGTGACAATTGCTGCCATTCCTGAACTATACGTAAAAGGAGTAACGAGTAAGTTACATTTACTCATTACCCCTATAAATCTAAAGGAAGATTAAAATCCTTAAGCAGCAAATTCAGTTAAATAGTAGAGCTAAAAGACTGCATCATTGGCTCTGATTGACTATCCAATGGGTTCCAAACTTTATCAGATACTGCCATTTGTTCAATTAAGCTGGCTAATCTAAGAGCTTTGAGAGCTTGTTCCCCACCAACTGAAGGTTGATTCCCACCACGCACGCAATTAACAAAATGTTCTAATTCAGCCCTCAAAGGTTCTATATTTGAAGTGTGGACTTTTTCTATCAAACCATCTTGTTTATAAGGCTGCTTGTAATCTGCTGTGGAATTAGTAGTCGGATATCGGTGAATCCAAATTTCATTTTTGAGGAAATCAGCCTCAGTAAATGAATTTTTGCAGTGAGCAACAATATTACGGATTTTGCAATGAGTTATTTTACTAGCAGTCAAGGTAGCAACAATACCATTCGCAAACCCCAAAGTCGCAGTTACATAATCCAAATAATCAGAGTTCGGAGTACGAGTCCCACTTGCCGATAACTTCACAACTGGTGCAGCAGCTAATTCTAAAAGCAAATCTATATCATGAATCATCAAATCAAGCACTACAGAAACATCGTTTGCCCGATTTGAGTAAGGACTCATTCTATGAGCTTCTAGCGCTAGTAATTCATCAGTTTTGAGAACTTTTGTCAATTCTCCAAAAGCTGGTTTGAAGCGCTCTATATGACCGACTTGTAAGATACAGCCAGATTCTGCTGCCGCATTGACTAAAGATTCTGCTTCAGAAATATTTGCAGCTATTGGCTTTTCAATTAAAACGTGGATTCCTGCTAATAGGCAATTTATACCAACAGCATAGTGCAGCCTGGTAGGAACGGCAATACAAACCGCATCTACATTAGGCAATAGCTCGCAGTAATCCTCGAAAAACTTTGTTTTATACTTACTGGCAGTTTCCAACCCTCGCTCAATATCAATGTCGGCTATACCAACTAGTTCTACATCTTTAATCGAACTTAGTACACGGGTATGATGTTGCCCCATGTTGCCAACACCAATCACGCCTACACGAATTGGGCGCGGTTGATGACGCTGTACGTATCCATTTTTATCTCCCGATGACATGCTGCTATCTTGCACTCTAATTTTTTCTCCTCAACCACCAACTAAAAAACGCTACAATCGTTGGCTTTTATACTTTATCGCCAAAAAAGTAGCCACCTAAAACCATCCAGATGGTAACATAGAGGCTTTATTTATGAAGAATTTCAAAGTTTGCTATGAGTTCCCGATATCCGTCTTTATTTTGTATAGTCCGGTTTTACCGACGATTTTTTGTATTCTTTACCAAAAAAATATAATCTCTTTTTGCTAACTTCAAATTTTCGGTCATAATTTAAAGTTGTTGCTGATTCAATCAACTGATAGATAGTAGCAGCAAATATCAAGGATTAATTTATACAGTTGGTCTAGTTTGGCATATTATTATTTACCTGTCACTTTAGTGACATTTAGAAATTTCCAACAAGCTTAGCTAACGGACATACACTATAAGATTTTAAGATTTTTGTTTGACAAATTTTAGCTGCATATCAGCTTCTAAATTAGAAAAGGGTAGAGCATAAAAGAGAGAAAAAGATTTATGAAAATTATAAATTGTAAACCAAAACTTTAAAAATAGTTTTTCCAAAACTATCTCAAATCTTCGCAATTTTACATAATAGAAGTAACAATTTATAAAAAATATAATGCTGTATTCTATTCTATTTATTCATTGATTTTGAAAAAAAGAATATCTAAATTTATATAATTTCAGGTAAATTAGTCAGGGAACTATTTAATTACTAAAATGAAAGCTATTATTTTATTATCAGGAGGACTTGATTCTTCCACGATTTTATATCAAGCCTTAGCTGATGGCTGTGAATGTTACGCTATAAGCTTTGATTATCAACAAAGACATAGAAAAGAACTGCATTCAGCACTTTCAGTAGCCCAAAAAGCAGGTGTTGCTCAACACCAAGTTGTTCAATTTGATTTGACCCAATGGGGTGGTTCGGCACTTACAGATAATACTATTGATTTACCCCAAGAGCGCTCCTTAGAGGAAATGTCTCAAAATATTCCTATTACTTACGTTCCAGCAAGAAACACCATATTTTTAAGTTTTGCCATTTCTTATGCCGAAACCATCGCCGCAGAAAGGGTTTATATTGGCGTAAATGCTTTAGATTATTCTGGATATCCGGATTGTCGTCCTGATTATATTCAAGCCATGCAGGAAGTATTTCGCTTAGGAACCAAGCAAGGACGTGAAGGAAATCCCATCAGTATTGTCACACCTTTAATAGATTTGAAAAAAACCGAAATTATTCAATTAGGTAATAAATTAGGAGTTCCTTGGGAACTAACTTGGTCTTGCTATAGCGGTAATGATTTAGCCTGCGGTATCTGCGATTCTTGTCGCTTGCGTCTTGCTGCTTTCGACGAATTGGGATTGACTGACCCAGTGGGGTATGCGATGAAGAGGAGCAGCGAATAAAAAGTAAAAAGTAAAGAGTAAAGAGTAAAAAATAAAAAGTAATTTAGATTAGAATCTTCTACTTGTGAGAGTAGACTTTTCAACATTACTCACTCCTAACTCCTAATTCCTAATTCCTAATTCTTACGAACGCAAGCGGTACTAGCTACTAACTCCTAACTAATTAAAGCCTTCTTACTTGAATTTGCTGTAAGCGCGGACCTGTTACTGAAGCTACGGTAAATTCTATATTTTTATAGTGGAAGCTTTCACCAACGATAGGAATTTTTTGTAGTTGATAAAGCATGAAGCCTCCGAGTGTTTGATATTCTTTTGTCAGAGGTAAACTGAGTTCTAAAACTTCGTTGAGGTCTTCTAAGTTTATTTGTGCCTGAACTAAAAAGGTTTGCTCGTCTAACATCTGGATGAGCAGGTCATTGCTGTTTTGTGTTTCGCCAATATCACCGATGATTTGAGCAACTATATCCTGGATAGTTACTAGTCCTACAGTACCACCAAATTCATCTACTACTACGACCATATTCAGCTTTTCTTGCTGCATCATGGGCAATAGTTCGTTTAAAGGTGTATGTTCGGGCACAAACCTTGCAGGACGTGTATAGGAATGAATCTGTGCATCTAAGCTCAACTGTCCTAATGCTAAAGGTTGTGTCAGGTCTTTGAAATAAATAATTCCTCGAATATCATCCAAAGATTCTCCGAATATGGGATAGCAAGAATGACCTACATTAGCCATTTCTTTGAGGAAAATTCGTAAAGTTGTATTTTTAGATAAAGCTACTATGGTGCTGCGAGGAACCATTACAGCTTGAACTGTTACTTCCCCGAATTCAAAAATATTTTTGAGTAGCTCCCGTTCTCTTGCTCTTAAACCAGTGGATTCTCTTTCTGTAGAAATAATTAATAATAATTCCTCTGGAGTAACTGGTGGTCTCCAGCTTTTACCCGTATATTCGATACCAAATAACCGCAACAAGAAACGAGTTGATTGGTTAAGAATCCAGATAAAGGGGCTGAAAAATCTGACAATAGCTGTAACAGACGGTCCTAAAAACCTTGCTAACTCTTCTGAGTAAAGCATTGCTACGGATTTAGGACATAATTCTCCCAAAACAATTTGTAAATAAGCTATTAGAAAGAAGGTTATGGGAATTGATAGAGAATGAGCAATGAAAAGATTTAATCCTCCCGGTACTGGTAAAGATTCCAACCATACATTAATCAGCTCGACTATTGTACTTTCTCCAATCCATCCCAGCGCCAAACTTGAAAGGGTAATTCCCAACTGGGTTGTGGATAGCAATCTATCAATGCTGCGTTGCAGTACTTCGACTGTAATCGCTTGAATATCACCAGCTTCCACCAACTGATGAATTCGCGATCGCCGTACTGTCACCATGGAAAATTCTGCGGTGACAAAAAAGGCATTGATGGCGATGAGAAGTAAGACTGACAATAGTCTCAGCCCTACTTCCGTCCAATTTAAATTATGAAGACCATTCACCGCCTTGTCTCATGTAAAACTTATACCTTACTATTATCGATTCCTCGATACTGAAATTTTAGATTAAAGGGATTCATTTTTTGTTCTAAAATGCCCGAATCTCACATTCAATATTCCCGCTATCTACTTTTCCACAGGAATATTTGATACTTCCAAGCGTAATTTCTGTGCCGGATAATCTGTAAGGGCCAAGGAAATCCGTTTGACATCATCAAGCAAAGCAGTGGGAATACTGACGGTACCGAAATGTGCTGAGCCATTGGAAGTTAATTCCGACGGTAAACCTTCTGTGGAAGCACTTAAAGTCCTTCCTTTATCATCGGTAACGTCAAGGAAACTATAAAGGAAGCGTACTGAATCGTCACTTTTATTATCCATTTTTACCCTTAACATTAAAGCACCCCCCGAATAACGAGCCGATTGCACTGAAAGAGTTACACCTTCACTTTCATCTGTAATAGGAAAGCCTGCTTGGAGTTTTTCTTCTGAAGCAGGTGGTTTTTGTTCTCGTTTGCGCTTAGTCTTTTTTTTGCCTTCTTCTAACTCATCGAACTCTTTGGATTTAGCAGATGCCTTAGTTTTACCTTCAATGCGTGATTTAACAATTTTAAGGATTTCTGATTCTTTGACAAATACTACACTTTCTTTATCTTGACCACCACTTGTCCCTTTTCGGGCAAATTTGCTAGTAGGACGAGCATCTGGTGCTGTGACACCTTTAAGAGCGGCACT
Source organism: Cyanobacteria bacterium P01_D01_bin.50 (assembly GCA_039200565.1). Taxonomy (GTDB): domain Bacteria; phylum Cyanobacteriota; class Cyanobacteriia; order Cyanobacteriales; family Nostocaceae; genus Rivularia. The sequence goes on from JBCCSG010000051.1 coordinate 23,783, forward strand.
TCCTAGAGTAAACCCCCAAAAAGCGCTTACGGAACCAGCACCTAACATCAGGGTTAGCAAAATCAATGTCAGAAGTACAGTAGAATTTAGTTTCATCGCTGAATAAATATAGAGATTTGGTGTAAGTTAGGATTAACCTGCTGTATTGAAGTTTATGGCTCCTCAATATTCGAGTCGGACTTAATAAATATTAGTTTGCACTATTTTGTTCTCAAATGATGTAGTATTGAATCTGGTAATTAATGAGCTAGGTTACACAAAAAAGTAAACTTGCGCTATAATTATTAATCAGCCAGGGTTGGCCGAGCGGTTGAGGCAACGAACTCATAATTCGTGTTAGGCAGGTTCAACTCCTGCACCCTGGATTTATCAACATATATAATTTTACAATTTTAGTCATTAGTTCTTTGATATTTAACCAGAACTAATGACTAATTATTTATTATTTCATCAACAAGGCAAAATGAATATTTCAGATGGATTAGGGAGAAAATTTTCTTGTCCTAAGTTGCTACAAATCTAATTTGTATACTCCGCAGCGACCTTTCCGGGTCGCACTACAGTATGAAGGAAACTTATGTCCTAAGTCCCTCCGGGACAGTTTCGGTACGGACACGCTGCTGAGACCGCATTATACAAAGACGGCCGCACATCAGCTTACATATCTAGCTATCTTATGCTGTTTTAGAAAGTTTCTATAAACAAGGATACTCACCCATATAATGTATTTGCAATAATTCTCCCAGCTATCCAAAATTCAAAATCCAGGGCAAGGTGGTAAGCTATCAAGGCAAAATTTAGTATCTCTGTGGTAATGGTAAGTTATCAAAGCGAAATTCAGTTCCAACCTGTAGCTGACTTGCTTTCAAGCGGGGAGAAGCTAACAACGAAGTGTTATAAGGACTGGGTAAATCTGGAGTCCGAATATATGGGTCGCTGGTTGTCTGCTGCTTGAGTACATCTTGATAAACGATATTTACTAACTTAGCATCTCGTTCAATTTCGTTTTCTGGAAAAGAATTCTTGAACAAGGAACCTGGTCCGAGTATCCAGTCTATTTCCCGAAATAAACCATGATTACCGTAAAAGTCTGGATAGTTTTCGTAAAAAGCTTTTTCAAATACTTGATTTGGGGCTTGATAACTGGATGTTTCTGTTTGTGCTGCTGCAATATTTGGAGAACTAATGGTACCAGCAAGCACCAGTAAACCGCTTAGAGCTTTCCAATTTAAGGACATAATTACAACTCCTGTATTTTGGTACGAATTTTGACTTATGCTTATTTTCAGAACTCGTATAAGTTCAACTAGTCCGGTGTAACATAAATTTTAATGATTTGTAATGGTTTATCACACTGAAAGCTCTACCCAGAAAGATTTATGGGCCACTAATAGCGATTTGAATATTCTTCATCAAAATTTACTAGATTTATTTTGTCAACTTGCTTATCAGGAGGGCGATTTTATTCTTTCTTCTGGGGCAAGTAGTACTTATTACATTAATGGAAAGCAGGTAACTCTTCACCCCCAAGGAGCTTTGGCAATTGGTCGTCTTCTTTTGGGGATGCTTCCCTCAGATACTCAAGCTGTAGCGGGTTTAACTTTAGGTGCAGACCCCATCGTTAGTGCTGTAAGTGTAGTTTCTGCACTGGAGAATAGACCTATACCAGCTTTGATTGTTCGCAAGGAAGCCAAAGGTCATGGAACGAAGGCTTATATTGAAGGTCCTAGTTTACCGGAAGCTGCTAAGGTGATAGTCCTAGAAGACGTTGTTACAACCGGACAATCAGCGATGAAAGCTGTTACCAGACTTAGAGATGCTGGTTATACAGTTAATCAAGTAATTTCACTGATAGATAGAGAACAAGGTGGAGCGGAATACTATAAGTCAGTAAATTTACAATTTCAAGCTGTATTTTCAATTACTGATATTCAGGAGCGCTACAAGCAGGTTTCTAATTAATAAATTTGTGGTTCCAGCCCTTATCTGTGTAGAGACGTAGCAGTGCTACGTCTCCGCGTATTTTAGGTTCTATAAAAAAATTATGTGAAAAATTATGTGAAAAAATTCGTTTCAAAAGATTATCTCAAAAATTCGTTTCAAAAAATTCTGTGAAAAAATTCGCTTCAAAAAATTCTGTGAAAAAATTCGTTTCAAAAAATTCTGTGAAAAAATTCGCTTCAAAAGATTATCTCAAAAATTCGTTTCAAAAAATTCTGTGAAAAAATTCGTTTCAAAAAATTATAACCGATAGATTTTTTATTCCCAGGAATTTAAATGAGACGTAGCAATCAGCATTGATCGGGAGACGTAGCACTGCTACGTCTCTACATTATTGGCTGGTATTACCTTTAACTTTGGGCTACCGCTTGTTTATCAGTTTTGGCTAAGAATTTCTCTAGTTCTGTTAATGCATCTGCATCAACTTTGGTTTGCATGGGACAGAACTTAGGACCACACATTGAGCAAAATTCGGCTGTTTTATAAATATCGGCTGGTAGTGTTTCGTCGTGATATTCTTTAGCTCTTTCAGGATCGAGTGATAATTCAAATTGACGACTCCAGTCGAAGTTATAACGGGCTTCAGAAAGTCGATCATCTCTATCTCTCGCTCCGGGGCGGTGTCTGGCAATATCTGCCGCATGAGCAGCGATTTTGTAAGCAATTAAACCATTACGTACATCTTCGGAATTTGGTAAACCTAAATGTTCTTTTGGTGTCACATAGCAAAGCATTGCAGTACCGTACCAGCCAGCCATTGCCGCACCAATTGCTGAGGTAATGTGGTCGTAACCGGGTGCAATGTCGGTAACTAAAGGACCAAGAACGTAGAAAGGAGCTTCGGAACATTCTTCCATCTGCTTTCTAACGTTGAACTCAATTTGGTCCATTGGAACATGTCCAGGCCCTTCTACCATTACCTGTACGTCGTGTTCCCAAGCTTTACGGGTTAACTGTCCGAGGGTTTTGAGTTCGGCTAATTGCGCTTCATCGGAAGCATCATGGGTACAACCTGGACGTAAAGAGTCGCCCAAGCTGAAAGAAACGTCGTGTTTTTTGAAAATCTCGATAATATCTTGAAAATGAGTGTAAAGCGGATTTTGCTTGTGATGATGTAACATCCATCTCGCTATAATTCCGCCACCGCGAGAAACAATACCCGTGATTCGATTTCTTACTAAAGGTAAATGCTCAATTAAAATCCCGGCATGGATAGTCATATAATCCACACCTTGTTGAGCGTGCTTCTCGATAATGTGGAGAAAATCATTAGCGGTTAGATTTCCAATATTACCGTGGACGCTTTCCAAAGCTTGATAAATTGGTACTGTTCCAATGGGAACAGGTGAAGCATTGATAATGGCAGTACGAATTTTATCTAAGTTTCCGCCACCTGTAGATAAATCCATTACGGTATCAGCGCCATACTTAACCGCTAACTTCAGCTTATCTACTTCTTCACTTAAATCGCTGGAGTTAGGAGAAGCGCCGATATTAGCGTTTACCTTACATTTGGAAGCAATACCAATAGCCATTGGTTCCAAATTGGTATGATTAATATTCGCTGGGATAATCATCCTTCCCCGCGCCACTTCCTCGCGAATGAGTTCTGCGGGTAGATTTTCCCGCGTGGCGACATGGTGCATTTCCTCAGTAATAACACCCTGACGAGCGTAATGCATTTGAGAAACATTACCTTGTCCGCGCCGCTTAACAACCCATTGTGTACGCATATTCGGTTTCCTCAATAAACAGCTTCCCTCCGCCGGTATTATCCGGACTCAGGTGCAAAGGGTGTAATCTCAGCCTGCGATCGCACAGGCACCCCTAGCATTGGGAATTAATCCTATCACTTTTTTGCGAATAGAGATAAATACCTTAACAATTATCAATTATCAGTTATCAATGCTCAATTTTTAGCTCTTAAGAAATGTAGGGAATAGGGAATAGGGAATAGGGAATAGGGAATAGGGAATAGGGAGTAGGGAATAATAAAAAACGGTTTATTGTGCTCTGCCATATTAATTATGATGGGTAGCACATTTTTAGTGGGAGTCTATTGCTCCCTGGTAGGAACTACTCCTATCCCGTTCTAAGATTACTGAACATTTGTAGGTTGGGTTTCGTCCCTCAACCCAACTGTGTGTTGGGTGCAACGTTAGCGAAGCGTGTCCGCAAGGACATAGTTCAACCTAACCTACTTTATAGGTAATCTTCCTGCGCGTTGGGAGTAGCGAGGGAGACATATGTCCTAAAGTCCCTCCGGGACGACCTCCGGTACGGACACGCTGCGCGTTCAGCTTTGAGAAGGGCGATAAGCCCCGCCAGGGGCATGGGGCGAGCGATCGCACTACTCGCTCTAAAGAGGCAAAACGAATGCATCGGTTGTTAAAATCCAAAATTCACGCATCATATAACTCCTAACTCCTCACTCCTAACTCCTCACTCCTGGCTCCTAACTCCCAATCCAAAATCCAAAATCCAAAATCCAAAATCCAAAATCCAATGCCTTATGCCCAAAAATAAATATCGCTACATCCTTTTTTATAAACCTTATGGTGTCTTGAGTCAGTTTTCCAAAGACACGCCTAATCAAAGTACTCTTCAAGACTATATTTCAATTCCCGGCGTGTATCCCGTAG
>JBCCSG010000052.1:0-28378 GCA_039200565.1 Cyanobacteria bacterium P01_D01_bin.50
ATTTACCTCATTTTGACATTATTCACCTACCTTAGCGTAGGAAATGATTTAAAAATATTGGACAAAAGCTCCGGATGATTGTAAAGAGATATAAATTTAGAAGTGATTTAAAATACTATTTTGCTGTGACTCGAATACTGATATTGACAAAAATAACTTTATTGTATCTAAAAGATTAGATCGAGATTTAGATTAAATTAGAGGTATTGATTGCAATACCTACATCAATAGAACAATTTGGCGATAAGCCTGCATAGCATGCGAAGAGCGATCGCGCTGTAGATGCTTTTGATATTTACGGTGTTGTGATGCCATTTCGACCTGGAAGTAAAGAAGCACCAAAGCGTGGTAAATGTTAAACCAACCGTGGCGAATGGATTAGATAAAGAACGTTTTAGGTTTGGTTGGTGTATTAGAGGAAGAATAATGGGATTTGGAATATAAATCTTTAAGTAAACCTATGACAATTGTGCAAAGTAAAAACTTATCAATAGGAGATATCCACCGTCTTTTCGGCTATCAAAGACAATATAATGATTCATTTTCATCATTGTTATCTGTAGAACCTTTAACGGAATTTGAGCGGCAAGAAGTTTTACAAATTCGCACTGATTTTGATAATTATATTATAGAAAGTAAAGTTTTAGAAGGATTAGTAAAAGCTTTAACTGTTTTTCCATTAATGTGATTAGCTGGCTTTTATCGCTTTCCTATTAAGATATTCTCCAAAAATTTGTTAGTCTTTTTATTATGGCTTTTGCCATCTAGAAATAATGTATATGCTTCAGCGTGAAGGGTTCCCATAAGAATTTTTTCTTCTAAAAAAATTCTTATGGGTGCCCGTGATTTCTAATTTTTTCAATAAATCCAACTGGATCGTTTGAATAATTACAAATATCATCATTCTTTATAATCCATTCGTATTCCTTGTTTTGTACCTCTTCTCGCTTCGCATTGTATTGAGAAAATATAAAGTGACGAAGAAAACTAAAAGGTTTTTCTCCTGCTTTTTCTAAGATATCTACAGCTTGCTTCCAACTATCACTTAGTTTTTGAAAATTTTCTGAACTTGCTTGCTTGAAAATAAGATTTTTTAACAAATCCATTGGATTTAATCCAATCAGGGCAAACGCATCTAAAATTAAGCTATGTGCGGCGTAGCCGCACAAGCGCGGGCAAGCGATGGTAAAAATCAGCCCATAATCCATAACTTAGATAAAACATAAAGTAAAGTATTAAATAAGACTATAAAATCTGACAAATAGGCAGTAAATACCAGTAGATTTCATCATTTTAAATAACTGAAAATATAATTTTAACTAAAATAAATTGATTAACAACTTAATTCTAAAACTTTCGTAAGGTAATTGTCATTCATAGCAGCTAAAAATTGCTTATTTTTAATTCCAAGCTTTTTAGTTTTTTCTTTACCTAAGAGATTAACCGCAATGTGACGAAGAACAGCAAAATTTTGTGGTGCGTTATCCTTGTCTTATCTACAATCATCTTCATTTAACGCTACATCCAATATCCAATGTAACGAATTTTCAATACCCCAATGGCTCCGAACTGAGTTTCCAAACTTCTTTGCATCTAAGTTTAAACTACTAATATAATAACGAGTTTCAACGGTTGTTTTACCATTCTCGGTTCTAACTGATTCAACCATACCTATACTATTTAATTTGTCCCATTTATTCTCTGGATCAATTCTCTTGGAGATGTCGGAAAGCATTAAATAATTACGTATCTCTTCACGTCCGTGACCCAACTCTTTCTGGCTGAAATTACTTGTATTCTCGCCTTTATGACGTTTTGATATAGCTTCTTTAAATAGTAGTTCTACGCTTTCATACAAGTTTTTTTGATTCTTTTTTAGTGCGATTATATAATCTCCATCTTTCTGGGATATAAGATTAACTATTTCTTTCTGACACCCGATTGCATCAATCGTAACGATACAACCAGAAATATCTAATACTTTGATTAATTCTGGTATTGCAGTAATTTCATTCGACTTATTATTAACTTTTCTTTGAGCAAGAACTAATTTATTTGTTACCGCCCAAGCACTAACCATATTGATGGCGCGATTTCCGTTTTTTTTATCATATGAGTGTTTTAAACTTTTACCATCAATAGCAATAACTTCACCCTCAGTTAAAAGCGCAACTGATTTTATCCACGATAAAAAACATTCTTGAAATTTTTGTGGATTAATTAAGGCAAATATCCTCGCAAATGTATCATGGGATGGGATGCCGTTTGGTAGCTCTAAGAATTGCTTTAACCATTCTTCTTTAGCTTGTCCATATGTTTCAATTGCGACCCAAGAATCAGCCCCACAAATTACTGCACAAATTGCAATCGTGATTACATCAATTAGTTGATGTCGCTTTGTGCGCTCAATTCGAGGGTCCTCTAGATCCACAAAGTAATCGCTAATTGTTTGTTTCGGTTTCAGTTTCACTGTTGATCACTCCGCACCCCATCCTGATTTTTTTACGCTACCACAGATGGAGCAGAAATTTCCCTATAGGGCGATCGCACGGGGTGCAGAGTGCGCCTGCGGCGCACCTGCACCTTTAAAATTTAGATGCGTTTGCCCTGTTAATCCAATGCCTCTGTCATTGATAGTTTCAAAAACTCTTAGAGCATAATTGATATCTGAAGTTATCACTCTAACTAGTTTGACTTTTCTCATCAAGTGAAGATAAAACCTCCTAACTTCATCTTCTTCCTTACCTAACTGAGTTTCAAGAAAATTATAAATAGTTTGATACGCATTAATTAAATTCTTAATTGAATCGGAAGCTTGTTTGGTATCAATATTATTTAAGTTATAAGGCGTATTAGCAAAACATTCTAAAATTTGATTTCTATCATCATACTGTAATTTAACTTTATGCCTATCAATCGGATATCCCTTTGAATCTGTATCGGTTCCGGAAATATTTTTCTCGATATTTGAAGTTGATTTATGATTATCTAATTGAGAGGATGTTTTAAAAGTAGGGGGCTACCGTAAAAAAGCTCACAAGTTTAAGCTGAAATTGAAGACATCAGCAACTTGCGAGCAATGAATAAAATATATCCTAGTAACTTAACATGGGAACAGTGGGAATTGATTGTAGACTTGTTTCCAGAATCAAAACCAGGTGGCCGTCCAAGAAAAGTATCCATTTATGCTGTGCTGAATGCAATTCTTTATGTACTTTGCCAGGGGTGTACATGGCGAGCATTACCCGGAGATTTCCCGGCTTGGTCAACAGTTTATGGATATTTTTGGCGATGGCAGAAAGACGGTACTTGGCTAAAGGTACATGACAAACTTTACCAGTGGGTAAGAGTAGCTGCTGAACGTGAACCGAGTCCTTCAGAAGCCGCAGTTGATAGTCAGTCGGTAGAAACAGCAACCATGATATCTGAAGAAGTTGGTTATGATGCAGGTAAACAAGTTCACGGACGCAAACGACATCTGAGTGTGGACTTACTGGGGCTAGTGTTGCGAGTTTTAGTCACTTCTGCTTCAGTTCCAGAGCGTGCTGGAGCTAAAAGAGTTCTTAAAAGAGTCCGGAATATGGGTGGCGATTCCTTCGGAGAGCTTCGCTTAACGCATAAATCGCTTGCATACGATTTGGATGGACGGAGGATATCGGGGAGAAGACTTTATGCGGTGGGTGATGGATATGTTTCGGTGGATTGTTGAAATTGTACTCAGACCACTAGAAAAGAAGGGTTTCGTCATTCTACCAAAACGTTGGGTTGTGGAAAGAACTTTTGGTTGGCTGAACTGGTGTCGTCGCTTGAGTAAAGATTATGAAAGATTACCATCTACTTCGGAGACTTTTATATACATTGCCATGATTCGGATAATGATTAGGCGGCTTGCATAGTTTTTTTTAGCCGTCTTAAGCTTTTAAAACATCCTCTGATGAATATAATTTTTTACTACGCAAGATAAAATGTAGATAGTAGTAATTCTTTGTTGTCCGTCAATGACAGCATATAAATTATTTTCATCATCTTCTTGAGGACAAACTACAATACTTCCAATAAAGTAATCATCTGCTTTACTTTCAAAATTATGGGGAAGAAATTCATCATAAATATCATTCAATAATTGTTCTACATTTTTTTCTGTCCATACATATTGTCGTTGATATTCGGGAATTATATAAAAATCTTCAAACAATTTACTAATATTTAAATCCTGAGATTTAATTTCTTGCTCACTCATAACTTAATTCTTTAATTTTATTTTCACGATCTAAAAATACGTTTAGAATAAATCAGTTGTTTGATTTATTCTTTTGATGCTAACACACAGTAATAATATTGTGATGCCCTTTCGACTAGGAAGCAAAGCATCTCAGAGGCTTGTCAATGTTAAACCAACTGTGGCAAATGGATTAGATCGAGAACGTTTTGTTTATGTAGGGCAAATTCGTTCTGTAGATTATCGTCGCATTTTAGGTTTAGTTGGTGTATTGGAGAAAGAATACTGCATTCCATATAGTTAGGACTTATGTATTGACAAAAAAGTCAAAATAGGGAGTATGATTCTCAGCACTTTGAGTGATTTATAAAAAACTGAAACAACCTATTTACGTTAGTTCACAATATAGTCTTTTTTACAGTGCTTAAGCCCTAATAGTTGCGGGATTTGGATTGTAAATCTTGTAATGCAAAGCTTATCGCAAAAAAATAAAAATGGTGCGTTACGCGATCGCTAACACACCCAACAAAACCAATTACAAATTACGAATTATTCTAATACCGAATCCTCGGATCTACATAAGCATTCAAAATATCGATCGCAATACTTGCCATGACAACAATTGTCCCGAAAAATATCATAATTCCCTGCACTGTGGGATAATCCCTTTCGCTAATTCCTTGAAACAATCGATTCGCTAAACCCGGCCATGAAAATGTTACTTCGGTTAACACCGCACCACCAAGCAAGGAAGCAAAGGTTAATCCCAACACCGTAATCACTGGAATTAAAGCATTTCTCAAAGCGTGAGAAAATAAAATAGTTTTTTCTTGAATTCCTCTCGCTCTTGCTGCTTCCACATAATCGGATTTCATTGTTTGCTGTAAATTTACCCGCACAATCCGCTCGAAAATACCGCTGAGTAATATTCCCAAGGTACAGCAAGGCAATATCAGATATCGTATTGCAGTGAAAAACTGACCAAAATTAAAGCTTAAAAGACTATCTATTGTATATAACCCAGTTAAACCTTCCGGTGAAGGTATACTTGCCGGAAATCTTGTTCCTAAAGGAAACCAACCCAACCAAACCGCGAAGATTAACTGTAGTATCATTCCTGCCCAAAACATCGGCAAAGCATAAGTAATAGTACCGAATAACCTTCCTCCCAAATCTAGGGCAGTACCTGGACGAGAAGCCGAAATCGTACCAACACCAATACCAACAAACAGAGCAACTATAGTCGCAAATATTGCTAATTCCGCCGTCGCTGGGAAATACTGCCAAATAATCTCCCAAACTTTCTGTCCGCGACTAGTTGTAGATTCACCCATATCGAAGAAAAGCAATTTACCCAAGTAATTAAAATATTGCAACCACAAAGGTAAATCTAAACCTAATTGTGTCCGTAATTCTTCCTTCGCACTTTCCGGTGCACGTCCACCTAATATAGCATCAACTGGATCGCCAGGAGTAGCTCTAAGTAATAGAAATACTATCGTAATAATAGTTAGAATTTGCAGCGGAGCCAGCAACAAACGAGTTGTAACGTAATACGCTAAAGCTTTTGAACGGGACATATAATTTTAGATTTTAGATTTTGGATTTTGGATTAAAAGTAAGAAATTAGGAGTTAGGAGTTAGGAGTTAGGAGTAATTCATTTTGAATTCTCTCCATCTCCCCCTTTCTTGTCTCTTATTTTTTAATGTTTCTATAGATCAAATTCTGAGTAGCATCTAATCCTACGCCGGTAATTCCATTTTGAGCAAATACATAGTCTTTACTTTGCCACAAGGGAACATAAGGTACTTCCGAAGCTAATATTTCTTGGATTTCTGCAAATATTTTTTCGCGTTTTTCAGGATTTTGTTCCTGACGCTGTTTTCCAATCAGCTCGTTCATTTGCTGACTATAAAAAAACGAACCTTGACTCTGACTTCCCCCTTTTTCACACCCCTTCTCTGGAGAACCTTTTTCACAAGATAAAAACGGCTGAATGTAATTGTCTGCATCTAAAAAGTCAGGATACCAACTAAGTAAAAATCCCGGATATAATCCCTTACCAATGTTTTTGAAAGCGGATGTAGATTCAACAGTATGTATGTCAAATTTGAGCATTCCATCCATGTTTTTCTTAGCTACAGCTTTCAAAACCAAAGCTGTTAAACTACGAGGAGCCGAACCTGAAGGATACCAAACTTCTATTACAGCCGGATTATCTGGAGAAAAACCTGCTTTTCTCAATAATTCTTTTGCCTTCTCAAAATTCCCACCCTCACCATATTTTTCTTTAAATACTGGTTTATAAACATCAAAGGTTGTCGGAATCATACTATAAACTGATTCCGCTTGACCGTATAATACTCTGTCAAATATTAATTTACGGTCAACCATTGCGGCGATCGCTTGTCTAACTTCTGGTATATCTAAGGGCTTTTGGTTGCGGTTGAGTGTTAAATAACTAACTACGCTACCTTCATTGGGAATTGCTAACCATTTACCTTCTTTGGACATTTTCTCCAAACTGGTAATTTGATCTGGATCTAAACTCACGTAAGCAACATCTACACCTTGTTTGCGAAAGCTATTGTACAAATTCACGCCACTACTGAGAATTTGCACATTTACACCCTTATTGGCGGGTTTCTCTCCCCAATATTGCTCAAATACATCAAATGTCAGCGAATCCGTGCCAAACTTAGTTAACTTATAAGGGCCAGTTCCAATAAATTTATTTGGTTCAAACTTTCCTTCCCCTATTTCGTAAGCTTTGGGAGAAACTGCAGGAACTCCAGCAAAGCCTAGTAGTGAAGGAAAGGCTGCAAAGGGTTGTTTTAACTTGATTTTTAACTCATAATCTCCTGTAGCTTTTACTGATTCTACGCTATCGGAGAGTAAAAAAGATGGCTTACCTTTGTTTTCAATAAAGCGACGTAAACTAAACTCCATTGCCTTCGCATCAAACTTAGCGCCGTCGTGAAATACCACACCTTTGCGAATGGGAATAGTATAAGTTAAACCATTATCGCTAACTGTAGGTAATGCTGTAGCCAATTCCGGCTTGAGTTCCGTACTTCCTGGCGGATAAGTGTAGAGGCGATCGCTCATGTTATACACCAACGATAGCGAAGATAACTCGTAAGCATCCGCTGGATCGAGAGTACGGGGTTTAGCCGTAGTACCAATAGTAATACGACCATTTCTAGAAGCAGAGGCTGAGGGATCTGATTGATTATTAGCGCAACTAGAAACCAATAAAATACAAATACACAGTAGGGAGAATAACAATCTAATTCGCGTCCTCCCTCTGAAAGATAAGGAAAACAAACTCATAGCATTAGAGAATTAGTAAATTAAAATAAGCGGTGTGACATTTTACTATATGTTTTACGATTTCTCTACGCTTTATTTGTCACTTTTAATGAAGATTAAAAATTAGTAATTAGTGGAATTTGGTTATCTCCCCATCCCCCGATCTCCCCATGCCCAATACCCCATTCACCAATTCCATTTAATTTTCCGAGGGAAAATATTAAAAGCAGCGAAATTTATCTTAAACTACCGATTGAATGGCAAGAGGTTTGATAAGCTTTTCTCGGGTCTTAGGTTCCAATCAAGCTCTGTACGAGTAGTGATAAATATGTCACCTCGTTAGACGACCTGGGTATGCAAATACAAACGAATACTAGGTTAAAAGTAACAAGGAAATCTAGCATGCAGACCTTTGACCTTTTATTTAACTTTTAATGGGATATAAAACGTGAAATATTTTCTCTTGTCCGAGGGTTGGAAGGTTGGTAGAGTATGGGCATTTGACGGATTGTGGCAAGTCACAGCTTGGCGTCGTCAACCAGAAATCCAACGATTAAATATTTGTTTGGTAGAAGAGAATGAGGTGATGTGGCTTTATCAAGTTGAAGATGCTATTGTCACCGTGGAAGTTCAACCAGAATTATCTGTAACGCCACAGACACCACCTCAAAATATCGGTCAAGTAGTTTTAAAGCGTTTAATCACTGCCGAACAAGTTATCGAACGTTTGGCTAATGCTTCAGCTAAATGCCAACTGCTAGATATTCAGTCAGTTGTGAAATGACATCATTTAATCGAATACAATCATCTGTTTGATTTTGCTTAACGTCATGTAAATGTTTTTGATAAAGCTAATCCCTTCGGACTGCGACTTCATAGACTTGCATATTCAAACATAAGATTTAGATATAGCCGATAATATCGGTTAGTTTATACATCTAAGTAAGTTTAAATACTTAGATGTAAAGTAGTTGTAAAAATTTGCGTCTTTATGAGATAAGTTTTGAAAATTAAGACTTATACGGACTCGATTACCCAATATTAGAAATTCTTTTTAAGTATTCTCCTATTCATTGCTGTTACCAAATAACAGTGTCAAGGCTGATATTAACACTCTTGCAAACAGTTCCATCAATAGTTACACTTTTTAAAACATTCTCATTTTTTCGTGGCAATTATTGCCTCTTAAGAACTACTTTCTTACGAGGTGAAACGTCATGCTATTTGGTGCGGAAAGACATACCGTGTCTTTAGTAAAGTATCTCCAAAGGGAGACGCTGCGCGTTCACGAAGTGACTCGTCAGAGTAACGGCTAATGTCCTATGGCTTGCCAGGAGTTGCCGAGAATTCCAGCGTTACCCGTTCGGGGGGAAATGTGGGAATATGTCACCGCAAAAATCAAAGTCTGCTAATAACAAAAACTCAAAAATTTGTTTGTAAACATAACTTATCGAGGAGGAGCGTAGTCAATGGGACTACCCTGGTACCGAGTACATACAGTCGTTCTGAACGATCCAGGACGGCTGATTTCTGTACACTTGATGCATACAGCCTTGGTAGCTGGCTGGGCTGGTTCTATGGCTTTGTACGAACTAGCAATTTTTGACCCTTCGGATCCGATACTTAACCCAATGTGGCGGCAAGGGATGTTCGTACTACCTTTCATGGCGCGTTTAGGCGTTGTCGAATCTTGGGGTGGTTGGAGCGTCACTGGCAATCCAACAGGAGATCCTGGTTTTTGGTCATTTGAAGGTGTAGCCGCAGCTCACATCGTTCTTTCCGGTTTGTTGTTCTTAGCTGCCGTTTGGCACTGGGTTTATTGGGATTTGGAATTATTCCAAGATCCCCGCACCGGCGAACCTGCTTTGGATTTACCAAAAATGTTTGGTATCCACCTTTTCTTATCTGGTCTTCTTTGCTTCGGTTTTGGTGCTTTCCACCTAACCGGCTTGTTTGGTCCTGGAATGTGGGTTTCCGATCCTTACGGACTAACGGGTCACATACAGCCAGTAGCACCGGAATGGGGACCAGCGGGCTTTAACCCGTTCAACGCTGGTGGGGTTGTAGCACACCACATCGCTGCTGGTATTGTCGGAATTATTGCTGGTTTGTTCCATTTAACTGTACGACCTCCACAAAGGCTTTATAAAGCTCTGCGGATGGGTAACATCGAAACCGTACTTTCTAGTTCGATCGCAGCAGTATTTTTTGCAGCATTCGTAGTTGCCGGTACTATGTGGTACGGTAACGCGACTACTCCAGTAGAATTGTTTGGTCCTACTCGTTATCAATGGGACCAAGGTTATTACCAAGAGGAAATTGATCGCCGCGTCCAAGCGAGTTTGGCTGCGGGTGATACTCCTGAGGAAGCTTGGTCGAAAATCCCTGAAAAATTAGCTTTCTTTGACTATGTAGGTAATAGTCCTGCCAAAGGCGGTCTATTCCGTACTGGTCAGATGAATAAGGGTGACGGTATAGCAGTTTCTTGGCTGGGACACCCGGAATTTAAAGATGGTGAGGGACGTGTATTAGATGTGCGTCGTCTTCCCAACTTCTTTGAAACATTCCCCGTGCTTTTAACTGATGCTGATGGTGTTATCCGCGCTGATATTCCCTTCCGTCGTGCAGAATCCAAGTACAGCTTTGAGCAAACTGGTGTAACTGTAAGCTTCTACGGTGGTGACCTTAACGGTCAAACATTTACCGACCCAGTAGATGTTAAGAAATATGCCCGTAAAGCTCAATTAGGTCAACCTTTTGATTTCGATACCGAAATCTTAAACTCTGACGGTGTATTCCGCACCAGTCCTAGAGGTTGGTTTACTTACGGACACGCTGTATTTGCTCTATTGTTCTTCTTCGGTCATATTTGGCATGGTTCTCGGACAATTTACCGAGATGTATTTGCTGGTGTTGATGCCGACATGGAAGAACAAGTGGAATGGGGTAGATTCGCTAAAGTTGGTGATAAAACTACTCGTACAAGTCAAGGCGTTTAATTCACAACGCGCATAGTTTATTTTAGGTACTTCTTGACTCAAGAAGTGTGAATAACGGTCGCGAAGTAATTCTAAAATTGATAATTTAGCTTGTTTTCGCGACCATTACTTAAGAAACGGCAAGTACAATCTGGAAGTTGTAAAACTCCAGTTCCCCTGGAAACAAAAATTCTCACCTGAAACGGTAGTAGTTTCAATTCCTGTAGCTTGGTACACTAAGATTGCAAGCTGATAGTCACTAGGAATTTAATGATATGGAAAGCGTTGCATACATTTTGATTTTGGCCTTGGCGATTGGCACCCTATTTTTTGCGATCGCCTTTCGCGAACCTCCTCGTATTCAAAACAAAGAGGAAAAGTAAAGTAAGAGTAAGTTAATGCCCTCTTAACGGCAAAATATAAATAATTTTAACCGTTACGACTGATATTTATCGAATCGTAGCGGTTATTTCTATATTAAGGTTTCCTAGTGAAGTTCCCCAGGGGCAAGCAAAACGGTTTTATTCGTCCTTTGGGCTCCTTTGCTTCATTCGCCGATGCTTCACCAGCAAGCTAATTTTGGTCTTATTCAAGCTTTACAGGCAGATATCCACCTGCCGCAGACGTATATTTATTTACGATAGACTCACCATGGAATTACAGCTATAGTTAACTAGCTTGAGCTTGTCTCGTCCTTGTTAGCGAAGCGTTCCCGAAAGGCATAGTCTACTAGCATTTTACGCTATTTAGGTAATCTTTTAGTCATTCAAGCAGATCGCCTACTATTTCTATTTTACTGCAAAACGCTTTCTCGTTATCTATCCCCAGCCTACAAGATAGTGGGGAATTTCGCGAGTTTTGTTAAATATGTCGAGTATAATTATATGCGTCTACAAAAACCCTTATTGCCACCGTTGAGCGTTAGGTGAACATTGCACTCGCTTAGGACATCATATAAAAGGGAGAGGGTAGAGCGGGAGAACAGAATTTTGGGTATTGACGATATACTCAGTATAAGTAATGCGCTTGAGGGCTAAGTTTTGATCGCTGCATCTCAAATAGTAAATGGCAAAAGTGAATAAAATTGTTGACTATTTGCATTTCACAGAGTATTAATATTTGATATAATTTATAATCTGGAAGTTAATGTGTGTTTTAATCGGCTTTTCTGCGCTAGGATAATATTGAATATAAGTGTGGGCTGCCAAAACGAGGCGATTGCATATAAATCGCTAGGAGGCAAAAATTTTACGGAGAATAAAACCAGGAAACATAAAGCATGGTAAATGTCAATCAGAAAATAACCAATGATATAGGGTTTACTCACGAAGATTTCGCGGCTTTACTTGATAAGTACGATTATCACTTCAGCCCAGGAGATATAGTACCAGGTACAGTTTTTAGTTTAGAACCACGCGGCGCTCTGATTGACATTGGTGCTAAAACGGCAGCATATATACCGATACAAGAAATGTCAATTAACCGGGTGGATAACCCGGATGAAGTATTACAATCCAATGAAACGCGGGAGTTTTACATTCTTAGCGATGAGAATGAAGAAGGTCAGTTGACCCTTTCTATTCGCCGCATCGAATATATGCGCGCTTGGGAGCGAGTACGTCAGTTACAAACAGAGGATGCTACGGTGCGTTCGGGCGTATTTGCAACTAACCGTGGTGGAGCATTAGTGCGAATTGAAGGATTACGTGGCTTTATTCCCGGTTCTCATATAAGTACTCGTAAACCAAAAGAAGACTTGGTGGGCGAAGAACTACCATTAAAATTCTTAGAAGTAGACGAAGAGCGCAACCGGCTTGTATTATCTCACCGCCGGGCACTGGTTGAGCGTAAGATGAACCGCTTGGAAGTAGGCGAAGTGGTAATAGGTACAGTTCGCGGTATCAAGCCTTACGGTGCCTTTATTGATATAGGTGGTGTTAGCGGTTTGCTACACATCTCCGAGATTTCTCACGAACATATTGATACACCCCATAGCGTCTTTAATGTCAATGATGAATTGAAGGTAATGATTATTGACTTGGATGCGGAAAGAGGTAGGATTTCTCTCTCTACCAAGCAGCTGGAACCAGAACCTGGTGACATGATAAAGAACCGGGATGTGGTATTTGATAAAGCAGAAGAAATGGCTGCTAAATTCCGCGAACAGTTGTTAGCAAAAGAACAGGGTATAACTCCCGAAGCAGCAGCAGAAGAAGCACCAGCAGCAGTTGAAGAAGTACCAGCAGCAGTTGAAGAAGCACCAGCAGCAGCAGAAGAAGCACCAGCAGCAGTTGAATCTCAACTTGAAGAAGCACCAGTAGCAGTTGAAGCACCAGCAGAAACTGAAGTTGTATCAGAACAAGTACCAGCAGAAACTGAATTTCAACAAGAAGCAGCAGAAATTGAAGTTCAAAATGAAACTCAAGAGGAAGTTGCAGCGGCTGTCGAAGAATAATAGGTTTATCACTATAGGGTTTTATAACGGTTTAGAGTTTAGTAGATTTTGAAAGAGGGTTTCCCCTCTTTTTTTATGCTTTTATTTTTGACCTTCTGGCTGGGATAATTATTTAATCAAGCGTCTACCAAGTTTTGCTTATTTTCCCTTTGGTGGTGGTTCGAGAATTTGTATTAGTAGATCCTTCCCGATGATGGAAGCTGTTTACTACTAGCAACTATTGCTCAAAACTACAAATTGACTCTGGTTTCACAACAGTAATGTTTTATACAATACGTAAAAGTAATACTAATACAATTATTTTATTCCCTTCTCCCGAGCAAATTAAAGTAGCAATCGAGTGGTTGTTAGAACATCGTGCCTCAAATCCAGATTTAGCATATGCTTTAAATCTCGTTTTAACAGGTAAAGTGATTCCGGATGAAACTGGAGAATTAGTTGCTATTTCCTACAATCCATCTACAACAGAAAAACTGACTCTAGATAATATTCAAGGAGTGATAATGGTAAATTCTAACAACACTCAAATATCTCTAGAGAGTTGCAATAAACTTATTACTCAATCCCTATTTTCCCTTGTTAAACCACGGAATTGCCTCTTGAGAGTAATCACTTCCAGTCAGGTTAAAGATTGGATTCGTCCGCTTCTAATTCAAGATTATCAACTTAAACAGGAATATGACCAATTAGTAATGAATTGTATTCAATCACCATCCTTAGGTGAAGGTCGTTGGGCTTTACCTAAAGATAAGTCTACATTACAAGCCTACGAACAAGCATACATTACAGAACGTGGTAGTGGTAATCCCAATCGTAACTGGGATGATTTAATAAACAAGCGTCGAATAGCAGTTTTGGAAGACTCTGGGCAAATTGTGTCAGTTGTTCGATATAATCCAATGAATAACGATGCTAATCTTGTTGCACCATTTACCTTCCCAGAGTTTCGCAGACAGGGATTTGCTCGGAAAATGCTAGGATTTCTAATTCAGGAATTACTTAAAGAATATAGAGCAGTAAAGTTGTGGGTAGATGAGGATAATTTGATGGCGATCGCACTTTACCACTCCTTAGCTTTTAAACAAATTGGACTTTGTTACACGTGTTATTTTTATACTTAATAATATATAAAACCTCACCCTCAATCTCTCTCCAAAGTATCGGAGAGGGTAGGTGTATTTTAGATTAAAGTACACCTACATCCCGAATTGTTAATTGTTAATTACTAATTGTTCATTGTTAATTGGGATTCTATATCAGAAGACTTCAAATCTTTACCGATAAAAACTAAACGAGTTTGTCTTACTTCTTCTGGTTTCCAAGGGCGATCGTAAAATTGTTCAAATCGATTTCCTACACCTTGCATTACCAAACGCATGGGTTTGTTGGGTACCGAAACAAAACCCTTAATGCGGAAAATTTCTTGTTGTTGTACCAACGTTTGTAATTTTTGCTTCAACTTTTGAGGATCAAAAGTACGGTTTAAAACTACGTGATGAGAAGTAATTTCATCATCGTGTTCGTGTTCCTCTTCCGTGTCATGATGGGAAGGACGTTTATCTAAATTGTCTTCAACAGCGGCTTGCAAACCTAATAATATAGACGAATCAACTTCACTTTGATGACTTTCAACAATTTTCACAACCCGGGGTAATTCTTCCTTAACTAAATCTTTAACTTCAGCTAAAGTTTTTTGATTCACCAAATCGGTTTTATTTAACACCACCAAATCTGCACAAGCAAGTTGATCTTCAAACAGTTCTTGTAAAGGTGTCTCGTGCTCTAAACTATCATCTGCTTGACGTTGCGATTCTACCGCTTCTAAATCGCTAGCAAAAGTTCCAGCCGCAACCGCTTCACTATCCACTACGGTAATTACGGAATCGACTGTAGCAGCGTTGCGAATTTCTTGCCAGCGAAAAGCTTTTACTAAAGGTTTTGGTAAAGCTAAACCAGAAGTTTCAATTAAAATACAGTCGATGCTGTCTCGGCGTTTAATTAACTGCTGCATCGTTGGTAAAAACTCTTCTTGAACGGTGCAGCAAAGACAACCGTTAGTTAACTCATAAATATTACGATCGTTATCGCTGCCAACTTCGTCTTCCGGGCAAATTTGACATGATTGTAATAATTCCCCATCAATACCAAGTTCGCCAAATTCATTTACAACAACGGCGATACGTTTTCCTTGATTATTTTGTAGTAAGTTACGAATTAAAGTAGTTTTTCCACTACCTAAAAAACCTGTGATAACAGTAACGGGGATTTTTGCAGCCATGTGTATAAAAAGCTTCGTGTATCGGTGTTTCGAGCATTTGGGGTATTATTATTTTACGATGAAAGGGTATCTGAGATAGCAACAATTTCCAGCGGATGCCAAGACCTACAAATGATATGCCAAAACGTGTTATTACTAAAATTTCCGAGGAGCAAGAAGCGATGCTTGTTAGTTATAGGGAGAAATGGCGTTCATTTGCAATCTCAACCGAGCCAATAGATGAGGAGAAAGTCAGATCGGTAATTAAAGCTGCTTACTCAGTGAGCGATTTTTCTGAACCTGAGATTTTGTTTTATGAAAGTCCTTTTGCAGCAATTCAGGCAATATTTGCTATAGATGATTTTAAAACTTATTTAGGAAAAGATGTTCATATTAAATTTATTAAAAGAGTCAAAGACCATCTTTTAAAGATTGCAAACAATCAATTTGAGGAAATTATTTTTGCAAAATTAATAAATAAAGTACACTATCCTGATTTTCCACATTATTGGACTGAAGAGAACCAGATAGTTCAATATTTTCCTCGAAGCATTTCAAGTTGTATAGAAAATCAATTAATAGATGACTTTCACCAGTATGGAATAGACTTAACATATTATTATAAATTGACAAGTAATCTTACTAGAACAGCAGGATGGGCAATTTCTGGTTGTATATTAGATTTTTGTATTTCAGTGCTTAATGTCGGACATGATAAAAAGAAATGGCAAGTCTTTCAAGATTTAATTAAACATTGCGGTTTTATATTTCAATTCGAGAAAGTTTGTATTTGCTGCAATCGTCCTTTTCAATTATCATTTGATACTAACAATCGTCTTCATGCTGAAGAGGAACCTGCTATTCAATTCCGTGATGGCTTCAGTGTCTACGCTTGTCATGGTGAACATATTTCTGATAAATATTAATTTAAATAATGGTTATTTTTTCGTAAGTTGTTAAATATCGTTTTGATTTATTATTGATTTTCTATTCTTGATTTAAAAAAAATCATTATTATGAGAAATCGATGGTGCGTGACGCTCAAATATAATTAATCGTTTACCTTTAAAATTTACGTGAGCGTCACACACCCTACAAATATTCCCATTACCAACTACCTATGACCTATTACCTATTACCCATTACCTATTTATGATTGAAGCAGTAATTTTCGATATGGATGGCTTGTTGATTGATTCGGAACCTTTATGGCAACAAGCTGAAATAACTATATTCAAACAGGTTGATATAATTCTCACTCATTCCATGTGTACCCAAACCAAGGGATTGAGAATTGATGAGGTTGTGGAATATTGGTACAAAAAATATCCTTGGGATAAATTATCTCAGCTGCAAGTACAAGAAGCTATTGTCAATAAATTAATTGAGTTAATTCATACTGAAGGTAAGGCTTTACCTGGTGTTAACGATGCAATTAATTATGTCAAAGCCAAAAATGTCAAAATTGCCTTAGCTTCTTCATCGGCATATAAAATTATCAATGCTGCACTCGAAAAACTAAATATAGCTGATGCATTTGAAATTATTTATTCGGCTGAATCTGAACCTTTGGGAAAACCTCATCCCGGCGTTTATCTTACCACTGCCGAAAAGTTAGGCGTATCTCCTCAAAATTGCTTGGCTTTGGAAGATTCCCTCAATGGAGTTTTAGCCGCTAAAGCCGCCCAAATGAAATGTATCGCTATTCCAGAAATGTCAGAGTTTCATAACCCAAAATTTGCGATAAGCCCGAAGGGCATGCGCTTTGCGATCGCCGATCTAATTTTGGAATCTCTACAGCAGTTAGACGATAACAGTTGGGGTTTTCTTAATTCTTAATCGACAGTAGGTTGCGATAACTAACATCTCAAAAACAAAATTAGGAGCAACATCCTTATAATTACCAATACATTGCATAAGCAATTATAAGGACACCGCTCCTACAAATAAATTATTGCGAGTTAATAAATCTTAATCAGCAGTTGCCAATTCAGTTTCAGTACCACCGCGACTACGACGACGGGTAAGACTATTGAACAACATTAGTCCAATGGCTTTAATTAGATTACCTTCCAACTCTTGGAACATTTTCATGTTGGCACCAAAAGCTGCATTGGCTTCATCAACGATAGAGTCTGCTGTAGCATCGTCTATAGGCATTTCATCTAAAGCTTGACGGTATTTTGCTTTAAATGCTTTTTCGTCGTCAATATCAGCAAATTCATAGAAAGCTGTGCCCTCTCCATCATTGAGATTCATGGCTGTTTGAGCAATGTTTTTCAGGATTTGTCCTCCAGACAAGTCTCCTAAGTAACGAGTGTAGGAATGAGCTACCAGTAATTCCGGTTCATTCTGGGATACCTCACGGATACGCTTGACGTATGCTTCACCGGCTGGCGATAGCTTGATTGCTTCGCGCCAATTTGCACCGTAATAATAGGTAAGGTCTTGTTCTAAGCTACGCTTTCTGTAGAGTTCCTTAAAATCAATTTTGGAGACAACTGGATGTTGGGCATGTTTTTCCAACTCTTCTTCCATTGCGGTGTAGATGAAGTAGAAGTTGCCAACTAACTTACGATAAGAATTTTTTTCAACGACTCCTTTTAAAAAGCACTTAACAAAACCAACATTTTCTGCCATTGTGTGGGCTTTTTTCGTACCTACACGTAATTTGGTTGCTAAATTGCTGCTCATGCTAAATTTCTCAACAATAAAAAGGTTAACTAAAGGTAAAAGTTCAAAGTATGAAGTCTCAAGTGGGTAGAAGCTCGCAGAGGTAAAGAAGGTAGTCTCGAATCACCACAGTGGCATGGTTGAATGTGCTTCATCCTTAACCACTTGTGATAATTTGCCGCGACTGCATCTATATTTACTTGTTTCAACCACACCCCTCCATAACTGAAAACAACTACTAAAAAGTTAGATTAGAACTAATTGATGATAATTTCTATTAAAATTTCTTAAGCACATTGAATAAATTTCAGTTTTGAAGCGCTTATAGAGAATAAAATTTCCCCGTTCAGTTGCCCCTTGCCCGGGGACACCTGTAGATACAACAGGGTTAAAATTTCTCGCTTGCAGGAGCAGGCGATTGATCACAGAGAGACTGGATGCAGCACTAGCAGCATCGGTTGTAAAGTTTACTTTTAAAATAAGTTTCCCGTAAGGGATTTGCTAGTAATTGCTCTCAACCACAAGATATTTTATTTCTTGGATCTGCTTAAAATATCTGGTTAAATTCTGTAAATATGCAATTTATGTTAACTTTAGGGTCAAAAAAATAGAGTTTCTTTATTCGTTTTTGTACTTTCTAGCAAATTTATCTACTTCAATTTAAAAGTATTTATTCTGACAATACTACATAGTAAATTATGCTGTTAAAAGTTTGCGAACGTAGTAGCTCTAAATTGACCGGAAATAAACTGGATACAACGGAACGGATTTATCCATGGAGAAAAACAAACATTTTTGTCATTGTTGAGGGGCCCCTCGATTTATCGATGGGGTTATAATTCTAAATTCTTCATTCCGCCATTCTAAATTCACCTTGACGGGCACCCATGAAAAAATCTGCTTATATTTGGGCGAGGTTCGATCTGAATTGAACAGACGTGTTGAGGCCTAGAAACTTTCAAATCTGGGCGACAGCATCACTGCATTAAAATCCCCTGAAAGACGACTGTAATCAAGACTGGTTTTATAGAGAATAGGATTAGATCGGCTTTGAAATATAGTAGAAGTATAATTTAAAGCAATTAATTAATAATTTTATAAAGATTTTAACTTAACATTAAGTACTATTTAAAGAAACTTTGCATCTCATCAGTTAAAACACTGACTTGATAAAATCTTTATATTTGCTTGACGTGATTTATAAGTAACTTTGCTGAAAACGACTCAAATTAGAATAAATTTATAGAAAGAAAAATCATATAAGCATATAAGAAAGTCCTGATGGAAAGGTATTCAATAGGAATTGTTCGATCGAGTATAAAGTGTTATTCTCCAGTGTGAGTGTGTGGAGTTTTTGAAATTATGGTATCATTTAGGACTCGGACTCGCGGCGTTGTACGTGAAGATTCTGCATCATTTGCTAATGGTGAGAAGAGAACCTCTGCAAGTGGTTTCGTACAAAATTCCCTAATACTGCCGAAAACCGCTCTATTCGGTACAGATGGTATTCGCGGGAGAGTAGGCGGATTGTTGAGTGCGCCTCTAGCATTGCAAGTTGGTTTTTGGACAGGTATTGTACTACGTAGCCGCACTTCTAAACTTGGTCCAGTTATTCTCGGACAGGATTCTCGAAATTCCAGCGATATGTTGGCAATGGCTTTGAGTGCAGGTTTGACCGCTGCAGGGTTGCAGGTGTGGTACTTAGGTTTGTGTCCCACCCCTTGTGTTGCTTATCTGAGCAGCATTACAGATGCTGTAGGTGGAGTGATGATTTCTGCAAGCCATAATCCACCAGAAGATAATGGCATTAAAATTTTTGGTGCTGATGGTATAAAGCTATCCAAAGAATTACAGCAAGAAATTGAAGCGGGATTGCGCGGGCAAGCATCACCAGCAGTTAGTATTAGCGGTTGTGGGCGGCATTACTCCCGTCCAGAGTTGATATCGGAATATGCCGAGATATTAAAGAGACCGTTACATGGTAACGTGAATCTTCAAGGAATGAAGGTTGTTTTAGATTTAGCATGGGGAGCAGCAGTTGGTTTAGCGCCATCTGTATTTGAGGATTTGGGTGCACAAGTCATCTCTCTTCATAATTGTGCAGATGGCGATCGCATCAATGTTGGTTGCGGTTCAACTCATTTAGACATTTTGCAAGCAGCAGTAAAAGAAAACAATGCTGACTTGGGTTTTGCATTTGATGGTGATGCAGACAGAGTATTAGCAGTAGATAATACCGGAAGACAAATTAACGGCGATTATATTCTCTATCTGTGGGGAAATTCCTTACAGCAAAAGCAAGAATTGCCAGATAATTTGATTGTTTCCACTGTGATGGCGAATTTAGGCTTTGAAAGAGCTTGGAAACAAATCGGCGGTAAATTTATACGTACCGCAGTTGGAGATCGTCACGTACAAGCAGAAATGTTTCGCACAGGTGGAATGTTAGGAGGCGAGCAATCTGGTCATATCCTTTGCCGTCATTATGGCATTACAGGGGATGGTTTGTTAACTGCTTTGCACATAGCAGCTTTGGTACATCAAGCGAATATACCTTTATCCGAAATGGTAGATGGAAGCTTTGTCACTTATCCCCAACTATTGCATAACGTGCGTGTAGAAGATAGAGAAAAGCGTGTAGCCTGGAAAGAATGTCAGCCCTTGCAACAAGCAATTTCTGATGCCGAAGCAGCAATGGGGGATGCTGGTAGAATATTAGTTCGTGCCTCCGGTACAGAACCCGTTATCAGAGTAATGGTGGAAGCTCAAGAAGCCGAACTAGCTAACTACTGGACAAAAAAATTGGTTGGTGTAGTAGAGCAACATTTGGCAGCATAAAAGATTATTGAGATTTAGAGAAGGTAAATATTAGTTGGTTGTTAGTCGTTGGTTGATATTTGGAGACTTGTTTTTTATCAACTATCGACTAACTACTGTCCACTGAGAATGTATTAAATGTTAGTTGTTGGTTATTATCGACTAGCTACTATCTACTAATCATTCTTGATTTACTCATCTAAAATCTCAAATATAATATGGTCAAGTCCAAGATTAAAAAAAACAAGAATAAAAAAAAGCAGTCGAAAAAAGAAAAGCCTACACTAACTCTCAAAGAAAAGTTAGCACTCAAACGTAAGGCTACTAAAGCGCGTCAAGAACTTATCAGCCTACTCTCCAAAGCCGGAGGAGTAGGTATTGTTTTAGGAATTGCGGTATTTTTTGTTGGAGGAATTAAACTAGCACTACCTGCTGTCATGGGGGTAATAGTAATGGCTCTTTCTTATAAATACCCCCGTCAAGCTTTATTCGGGTTTGTTTTCTACGTGCCATTTGCAGGCACTGTAACTTACATGCTTGGTGGAAATGCCATACTTCAGTTAGCCAAAGATGGTTTTTACGTTCCTGCGGCGCTCGCACTTTGGCAAAAATGCACTCAGCAAAATTTACCTTTTATTATTCCCAAGGGTATAAAAACACCATTATTTATTTTACTCACCTTATGTATTTGCACGCTGTTGTTTGTAAATGGAGTGCAACAGTTTAACCCACCCCCTCCACCGCTATTTAAAACACCACCCAAGTCTATGCCTATCGGCATGGGAATATTGGGACTCAAAGTATTCATGGGTTACATACCCTTAATTACTTGTGGTTATTATTTGATTCGTAATAAAAAGGATTTTCTATTTGTATCGCGCCTCCAAGTCATTTTGATACTAATATGCTGCGTGTTGGGATTTATTCAATATGTGTTGCTATTTGTAGGTATTTGTCCAGGAACTCGCGGCGCTGTAGGAGAAGATTTATTTAAGGCAACATTATCAGCCCGATGTTTTATTGGTGGCGCTTTAGTTTTTAGTCCCAGTCAAGGGATGATTCGGCTACCGGGTACCTTTGTCGCACCTTGGCAATGGGCGTGGTTTTTAATTTCAAGTACTTTCTTTACCTTTGGTACTGGCTTTAGCGATCCTTCCGTTATTTGGAGGATGGTGGGTTTGGGTTCTTTGGCGACAGTATTTGTAAATGCTGTTATTTCCGGACAAAGAATTGCCTTGGCCTTGGTACCGGCTTGCTTAGTATTATTACTATTACTTACAGGTCAACTTGCTAACCTCAAACGGTTCATTCCCATCTTCGGTGGATTAATCTTAATTTTGACAATTGCGATCGCCAGTAATCCCGCAGTTGTTCAAGAAAGGCTCGATAGCTTCGTCAATCGTTGGAATGCTTCGCCACCCTACGATTTTATTGTCCAGCAGTTTGAGGAAGTCTCTCGCAATACCAAAAGCCCGCTAGGAAACGGTTTGGGAAAAGCTACCAACTCTGCGAGGATAATGGGACCAACTAAATTAGTAGAAACCTATTATCCTAAAGTGACCTATGAAGTGGGTATTTTGGGAGTATTAGCGTTTTTAGGTTTAGTGACCACTTTAACAATTTGTGCCTTTGGGACTTATCGCAAAGTAAAAAACCGTAATTTCCGTGGTTACGGAGCAGCTTTATGGGTGTTTATATTGTTTATAAGTTACAACACCTACTACTATCCTTTAGATGTCGATCCAGTTGCTGTTTATTACTGGTTTTTCGCAGGAGTGCTTTTCAAATTGCCAGAAGTTGACAAGCTAGAGAGACTCAAAGAGGGAGAAAATCAAGAGGTGCAGCAAGTATCTACTACAAAGAAACGCAAACAAAAAAATGTTAAAGATCCGCTTTAAAGAGAACGGGGAGACGTTTCTAACTGCTAACAACTAACCACCAACAACCAATATATGACAGAACCTTTAATATCAGTAATAATACCGACTTACGGCCGCGAGGAAGCGTTGCGGGATAGCGTTGTAGATGTGCTTAAACAAGATTATTCCAATTACGAAGTCTTGGTAGTAGATCAAACTCCAAAACATAAACCTGAAATTGAAGCTTATTTAGAGTCGCAAGCAACAGGGGGCAAAATTCAATGGTACCGCTTGGATTGGGCAAGTTTACCGGGGGCACGAAATTACGCCGTGCGCAGGTCTGCGGGTGAGATAATTCTATTTATTGATGATGATGTGGTCTTAGAGCCAGGATTTTTAACTGCCCATGCCAAAAATTACCAAAACCCAAAAATAGGTGCTGTCGCCGGAAGGGTATTCGACAGAATGAAAATGAAAGATTCTGCTAAAGGCTATACTCAAGGAGATAGTAATTACACTGAAATAGAATACTTGCCTCCCCAAGCAATGGACCCCGGAATTGCTTGGTACTACATTGATTTAGTACACACAACAAAACCCCAGGAAGTTCTAACCGCTCGGGGTTGTAATATGTCTTTTCGTCGCGAAATATTCACCAAGTACGGATTGCGTTTTGATGAAAGATTTCGCGGTAGTGCGGTGCGGGAAGAATCTGATTTCTGTCTGCATATACGCAAGACCGGATATAAAATTTGGTACGATCCAGAAGCGCATTTAGTCCATTTAGGAGAAGAGACGGGTGGTTGTCACGATATCAGCACTCGTTCTACTAAATATCAATTTACCTTTTATCACAACCATTTCTTATTGGGGTTAAATAACCTGAGTGTAGCTCAAGCTTTGCGTTTTTACGCTCGTTTGTTTGACTGTCACGTACTGGGAAGGCCACCCTGTCATAAAAGTGGTTCGCCGATCAAAATCTTAACTCGCGGTGTTTTTTACAGTTTAGGCTTCTTTAAAGCTTTAGGAACCACGATTCAATCATTATGGAATGACGGTCAAATTTATACTAAAAAAGATAAGCAAGTCGAAGCACTAGAAACAAGTTATAAAAAACCTGTAGGCAGTTTTTGAAAATATTATTGAACTGCACAGACGTAGAGGAAAGAAAATTTTTTTGAGGAGGAGTTAGAAAAATAAAATGCTCCTCTTCTCCGTCTTTTTTGATAAATTTAGGCAGTTTTAAGTATTCAGAAATTCTCACAAAGATTATTTAGGTAATTTTCTATTCTCTACTCACTACTTCCTTTAATAAACAGTATTCTCTAAAATTATGAAAATATTAGTAGCTAGCCATACATATATAGTAGATTTAAATTGTGAGAAACTACGCGCTCTATCTAGATTACAATCTGATATTGAAGTAACCGTAGTTGTACCCAAACGTTGGCGGCCTGGGGGAGTTCAAAATAAAATTATCGAAACCGAATATCGCGATGAAGGAAATTTTCGTATAGTTCCGATTTCTAACTTTAGTCAAAATCATCAAGGTTTACTTACTTTCGGTGCCGATTTAGTTCCTTTATTACAAAAATTTCGTCCCCATATAATTCATGTAGAACAAGGTTCTAGAGGGTTAGCTTATGCGGAAATGATTACTTTAAATGGATTATTGGGACTTAAGGCAAAAAATGTCTTTTTTACCTGGTGGAATTTACCATATAATTTAAAGTTTCCGATTTCTGTATTAGAAAATTACAATCTTGATAACAGTCATGGAATAATTTCTGGGAATCAAGATGGAGCCGAGATATTACGCGATCGAGGATATAAAGGACCAATCAAAGTAATGCCCCAATTGGGTGTAGATGAAAGTTTATTTACACCGAAAGCACAACCAGAATTAGCCAGTAAAGTGGGTATTGAACCGGATGATTTTGTTGTTGGTTTTGTTGGGCGATTTGTACCTGAAAAAGGTATTATGACGCTTTTAGATGCTTTAGTAAAAATCAAAGACAAATCTTGGAAATTCTTACTTTTGGGAAGAGGAGAATTAAAAGATGAAATATTACAAAAAGCCACAGAAAAAGGTATAAAAGATAGGATTTTATTAGTTGAAAGCGTTCCCCATAATGAAGTAGCAGACTATATAAATCTGATGAGTACTTTGATATTACCATCAGAAACTACTTATAAATTTAAAACTTTAACTTCTGTCGGTTGGAAAGAACAATTTGGTCATGTAATTATTGAAGCAATGGCTTGTAAAGTACCCGTAATTGGTTCTGATTCAGGGGAAATTCCTCATGTAATCGGCGATGCAGGATTGATCTTTCCAGAAGGTAATGTTGAAGAATTAGCAAATTGCTTGCGACAGTTGATAGATAATCCCGATTTAACAGAAAATATTGCTCAAATTGGTTATACAAAAGCAATGGCGCAATATACAAATACTGCTTTAGCTAAACAGCAATTAGAATTTTATCAAGAATTGGTTGGTGGATAGTTGTTGGTGGATAGTGGATAGTTGTTAGTGAATAGTAGATAGTTATTAGCAAGATTAGGTGCGTTTTGTTCCGCGACAACGTATCTCTATAACTAACAACCAACAACTAACAACTAACAATCAACAACTAACAACTAACAACTAATAATTATGCGAATATTACAAATAGTTCCTTCAATTTCTCTCATTTATGGTGGTCCCAGTCAAATGATATTGGGACTTGCACCTGCTTTAGCAGATCGAGGTATAAAAGTTACAGTTCTCACAACTGATAGTAATGGGGATACCGGACAAAAACCAATGGAAGTTCCGCTAAATTCTCCCATAGAACAAAATGGTTATGAAATCATTTATTTCAAATGTTCGCCGTTTCGTCGCTACAAGTTTTCTATTGATTTATTAAAATGGTTAAATAATCATGCTAGCGAATATGATTTAGCTCATATTCATGCTTTATTTTCTCCGGTAAGTAGTATCGCAGCTGCTATTTGTCGTGCCAAAAAATTACCTTATATTTTACGTCCTTTAGGAACCTTAGATCCTGCTGATTTACGTAAAAAAAAGCAATTAAAACAACTTTATGCTGCAGTTTTAGAACGTCCTAATATAGCAAAAGCTGCTGCTATTCACTTTACCAGCGAACAAGAAGCGAAAGTCTCCCACAGGTTTGGTACAACTACCAGAGATTTAGTCATTCCCCTCGGTGTCAAGGAAGTAGAGAAAAAATCTAGAGACACAAAATTTTGCCTCTCCAGTCAATTTAATATTCCCGACAATAAACCTTTAGTGTTATTTATGTCGCGGATCGATCCTAAAAAGGGATTAAATTTATTAATTCCGGCTTTAGAAAAACTTTTCAATGAAGGGTTAGAATTCCACTTTATCTTAGCTGGAACCAATCCTCAAGACCCCATTTACGAACAAAAAATTAAGTCACAAATTCAAAATTCACCTTTAAAGGCGCATACTACCATAACTGGTTTCGTTACCGGCGAGTTAAAATCAGCTTTACTTGAAGCTGCCGATTTATTCGTTTTACCTTCCTATTACGAGAACTTTGGCATTGCAGTAGCTGAAGCAATGGTAGCAGGAATTCCCGTTATAATTTCAGACCAAGTGCATATTTGTCAACAAGTCAGCAGTAGTGAATCGGGATGGGTAGGTACAACAGAAGTGGAATCAATTGCAGATTTACTACGCTCCGCTTTGAAAAACCCAGAAGAAAGACAGCGTAGGGGATTGCAGGCAAGGAAATATGCACAGTTGAACTACAGTTGGGATGCGATCGCGCAAGTGATAGTTGGAGCGTATAAAGATATTCTTAAGGTTTAAAACAAACCAATCAATCGCCCACTTTTGTGGGCTTTGCTCTTGTAACTCCAGACTTATAGTCTGAGGGCTGGAGTTATTACTTATCCCACAAGAATATTTAATGCGTACTGCAATACTTTTATTACGATATTTATGTGTTTTGATTAATTATGGGAAAGTCTTATAAAATACTTGTATTTCATAATTTTGCTGAATATCAAAAACACAGTTTTAATAAAGGTAATTGGTTATGAGGAATGAATATAAAGCTAGTGCCGTACAGTCTAATAAGCGACGCTGGCTTTTGGAGGCTTTATTCCCGGATAAAAAGTTTGATGGACAATTTCAGAATCCCGGTACAGAAAGGGTATTTGATTTTGATGACGTGATAGCAGCACAAAATCCAATTGCCCTTATCACTCAAGAAGTCGCTTATTATCCAGAAGGGGATGATGGCGAATTATTTGCAATATTTATTCCAGGGCTTGGACAACTAGAACATATATCTTCAAAGAGGAGTCGTAGATACGCAAATACTTTAATAACTGGCATTGCGAACATGAATAACTCTTCTTTTCTCAAACAAAATCCTCTTTTTGGTTTCATTAATAAATATTTAGATTGGATTGATGCTGCAATACACCGGATGGGTTTAGCCGGAAGTCCAGCAATTGAGAATACTGCTATTTTAATAGTTTATGCGATAGAAAACGATAAAAGTCTCAATTTCTCCGGCGATAGTCATGGAACTATTTTGTTAGCACGTGCTATTAACCTAGCAAAAAGAAAATTTATTAGTAAACATACAAATTTTTGGAATTTTAAAGCAAGAAAAATTCAGGAAGCAAAATGGGAAAATCGCACAGCACAGCTGATGAATATTTTTGCTTTTGGTAACGGCTTTCAAACGTGGGTGAAAGGTCCTAAGTATATAATGGTTTCAATCAAAGGTGATGTAGTACCAGAAAAGTTTGGAATTACACCTGAAGAAGCTATTAAAGCAGGAAGAGAAGATATTAAGTTTATCATTTTTGAGCAAATGTTTACTGAAGGCAGTTTTGAAGCTCACAACATGATGTTTACAACTGAACTTTTGCGTCAAACTTTTATTAAAAATAATATAGAAATTGGTAATTTTGCCGATCTATATTTTCAACTGAAAGCAGGAACTTTAAAACTTGCTACACCAGAAGAAGTTTCTTGGCCTGATGATATGGATGAATATGTGTGGAATCAAGAAAGTCTTGAGGCGATAAGGAGTTAGGAGTTAGTAGTTAGGAGTTAGGAGTTAGGAGTTAGGAGTTATTAATTAAATATTAACCTCTGCTCTTTGAGCAGGATTATTTATCATAGATAAAAATACAGTCAGCAGATACTTCTACAAAATTACCTGTTTTAGCATCGCGAAAGAAATATCCGTCTGAACCTTCTTCGGAAATTGGTTTGATATTGGTTCTTGATTCATAAATTAATTTACCGCCAGAATAACATTTCACACTTGCCCCTTTATTAGCCACATTGGCGCTAAATCTTTCCCATCCGGATTGCCAAGATGAACAACCAAGAATAGTAAATATTAGGAGGATAGATGAACTGAGAAATAAATTTTTAGTTTTAAACATTTTTAGTTATTAATTAGGTAGATAAAATTTAACAGGAATTACAACAACAACAATACCCTGGCATATTTTCCTTGTAGGGGAGGCAAAAAGCGGTGTGGATTCACAAAGCCGCTTTATTGCCGTTGTGTGACACTTCGTAAGATTATGAACGCAATAATAAGGCAATGAGGATACGGCACCAACCGAGTCTTGTGACGATCGCGGTCATACCTGTGTAATTCACAGTTATATTGTTGTAATGTACCAAACCATCTTATAATGATGGGTTACCTATTACTTTAACAGTATCCTACTGCTCCACCACATTAAATATGATAGGTTTTTTTACCTGATACCCTCAAAAGGTGCAGCTACATTTACAAAGCCCG